>CAIYVS010000778.1 GCA_903929655.1 uncultured Bacteroidota bacterium
ATAGAGGCATTTTCTGCATTGGCACATACGAATCAAAATTTAAAGTTAATTATGGTGGGTGATGGCTTTTATCTTGCCATCGTAAGAGTTGATGGTGTAACTGATGGTAGAACCCACCGGCATTCTATGCCCACAGGTATCCAATACTGTATTGCCATCCGTTCCCTTTTGGGAATGTATGGTATAGGTGCCGTCTGTTTGTATGGGCTTTTGTAATACCAGTACTACAGTATCTGTAAAGAAATTACTGTCACAGCCCAAACCGTAAGCTGCTATTACATTTACCGGCTGCGGGCCTGTTACTGTAAAATCAGAACCATCTTTTGCTATAGAATCGCAAGCCACCGGGAGTGTTAAAGGAAAACGAATCAACGAACAGGCAGGGGTATCTACGTGTACATACGTGAGTAAAGGAGAACCAACTACGGTAAATGTTATAAGGTCAGGAACCCTTAATGGTGTATCACAAGCATCCAACAATGTATTACCGTCATGTCCTACCTGGGCACTAATAGTGTAAGTGCCGGGTGGCAATGGAGGATTGAAATATACATTTACTTTAGTTGTAAGCCCTGATGGATTGGGACAACCTACACCCGAAGCAGAAGCAATTGTACCTCCATTATTTATTGAGAAATCCGACCCGTCAGGATCAATGGAACTGCATTGTATGGGTTTGTTCATTGTAATGGTGACATAATCTGCCAAATGGCAGGTAGTGTCTATGTAAGCAAATGCAGGATCAATAGAATCAAGGAAAACAGCGGTAGAGCCTGTAAAGCTGATATTTACAGGTGAAGACTGTGTACCGGGAGGACAACCATAGGTGCCTGCATTGCAAATAGCTACAAGGTATTGATCTCCCACAGCGGCATTGATAGCCTGCAAAAATGCGGGGCCCGGACCAGGACCCTGGCAAGTTCCCACACCAGTAGGGCTCAAACCTGTTTGCCCGCCCGGACTATTATAAATATCATTGGCATCAGAACGAACACAAACTGCAGAGCTAAGGTTAGCGGGACAAGGAAGGCTGGGATTTATCTGGTAAACAGCCCAGTCATAGTCATCGCATGTATTGGTAGGTGTAAGTGTGAAGCAAAAAAGCCCGGCAGTGCTAATAGTTACCTGCCAGAACACTACATTATAAAAGGTGCCCATACAGCCAGGGCTGGGCAAGTTGCTGGTATTCGCAGCAGGGTTGCCCTGGTAAGATCCATTTGTAGTGGAACCACCACCGCATAATACCAGAGGATCACATGGGTCTTGATTGGGTTGATTTGGAGGTAATACCTGGGCATTGGCAGAAATGAAGCCAAACATCAGGAACAGAGCAACAAGGGAAAGCTTATACTTTTTCATTTTGAAAAAATTATCTTTTTTTAAGGCCAGATGAAACACTTGTTTCAACAGCAAATATTTTCATAACCGCCTATCCATAAGTTTTATCAAAAAACAGAAAAGCGTACTTATAATGACAGGTAATTTACGGAAAAAGTTGGAATATTTATCTGAAATATATGTATTTATTTTTTTGCGAGCCTTAAATGAATGGAAAAGCTTTATTCAATCGTCGCAACACATTTCAATTCTATTGCTATGGCAGTTGGCAATGATTCTATGCCAATGGTAGTGCGGCAAGGCTGATTGTCTTTAAAATATTCGGCATATATCTTATTGTAAGTCTGAAAATCGCGTTTCATATTGACGAGGAAAACTGTTACGTCCACCAATTGGGCCCAAGAGCTGCCGCTTTCCTCCAGTATAGTACGCACATTTTCGAACACGGACCTGCATTGCTCTGCAAAATCAAAGTCGATATAGTTGCCATGTTTATCGGTCTTAAGGCCGGGTATCTCATCTGTTCCTGCTTTGCGCGGCCCTACACCAGAGAGGAATAAGAGATTGCCCACACGTTTTGCATGGGGATATAAGCCTACAGGCTTGGGTGCTTTATCAGTAGAAAATTGAGACATATTTTATAAATCAAATAATTTTAACAAAAGTCATCTCTTGAATATTACTAAAATCCTTGTCGGCTGTAATAATAGGAAGTTGATAATAATATGCTGTAGCCGCGATTAAAGCATCGCCCATTTTGAGCTTATACTTTTTTCTTAAATGAATAACATGTGATTTTAAACTATCATTATAGGGTATAATAATACAATCAGAAATAAGTGAGTTAATTATCTTTTCTTCTTTTTTACTAATTGTACTTTTTGAAAGGAGTTCTATCTCACTGATAAAGGAAATGTGAATTACATTTTCGTTAATAATATCCAAAACCCTGGTATCGCCTTTTAAAAAATAAATCAAGGCGTTAGTATCTGCCATAAAATCACGTCCACTCATCGCGTAATCTTTTTTGATAAGCTAAAGGGTCTTCGTCCCATTTTATTTTGCCAAAAAAGCGCTTTTTATCGCCAATACGTTTCTTATCAGTTGCCTTTTTTAATAGCTTATCTATTTCTGCTTTTTTGCTTTTATGATCAATCACAATTATCATAGCTCAAAGTTAATAATAAAACACTATAACTCAATACACACATTCTTAGGCTCGGTGAAAAAGCGCAAGGCATCCCAACCGCCTTCGCGGCCTATACCGCTGTTTTTAAAGCCGCCAAATGGTGTGCGGAGATCGCGGAGCAGCCAGCAGTTGACCCAAATGATGCCACTTTTCACTTTCATGGCTATGCGGTTGGCACGAGATATGTCTTGTGTCCATATGGTTGCTGAGAGGCCATAGTCGCTGGTATTGGCAAGCTGCAGTGCTTCGTCCTCTGTTTTAAATGATTGCAGTGTGACCACAGGGCCGAAAATCTCTTCCATATTGGTTCTACAGGCCGGACCCAAACCTTCTATAATGGTTGGTGCTATAAAATAGCCGTTTTGACACCTGCCCCCGGGATTGACACTGTGCCCACCTAATAGTATTTTTCCGCCTTCCTGTTTTGCCAACTCTATGCAGCCCATCACTTTATCGAAATGCATTTTGCTCACTACTGCTCCCTGGCTCATCTTTTCGGTCATGGGGTCACCGACACTTAGTTTTTTGGCGCGTTCTATAAATTCTGTTTTGAATTTTTCGTAAATGCTTTCTTCAATCAAAACCCTACTGCCACAGAGGCATATCTGCCCCTGATTGCTGAAAGATGATTGCAGGGTTACGCGCATCATTTTCTCCCAATCGCAGTCTGCAAATATGATGTTGGGGTTCTTGCCGCCGAGTTCCAAGGAGAGCTTTTTGAACATGGGTGCGGCAGTAGCTGCTATGTCTTTACCTGCACGTGTGCTGCCTGTAAAGGATATGGCTTTAATGCCGGGGTGTGCTACGATGGCGCTGCCACAATTGGGGCCGCCGCCATGTATGATATTTAATACTCCACCGGGAAGCCCAGCTTCTTTACATATGATACTGAGCAAATAGCCCGTCATGGGTGTGACCTCGCTGGGCTTGGCTACTACGCAATTACCAGCGGCGAGTGCGGGTGCAATTTTCCATGTAAAAAGGTACAAGGGGAGATTCCAGGGTGAAATGCAGCCTACTACCCCAACAGGCTGACGCAGGGTGTAATTTATGGCCTTGTCTTCCATATTATGGCTCTCGGTGGCAAAATGCATTTGCCCGGTAGCAAAGAAGCGGAAGTTGCTGGATGCCCTCGGTATATCTACCCGTTTGCTGAGCCATAAAGGCTTGCCATTATCATTGGTCTCTGCGAGGGCGAGGGCGTCAAGGTTTTGGTCTATGAGCTCTGCAATGCGGTTCAATATTTTAAAACGCGATTCGCTGTTGCTGTTGCTCCATGCATGCAAGGCAGCTTCTGCTGCTTTTACTGCCAAATCCACGTCTGCTGCATCGCTGTCGGGTATGTGGTTGTATACCTCGCCTGTTGCGGGGTTTACATTGGGTATGTATTTGCCATTTAGCGGCGCCAGCCATTCACTACCAATGTAGTTGCTAATTTTATCGGGAGCCTTGAGATCCATATAGGCAAAGATAGTTGATTGATTTTATTCAAAATAAAACATGGCATCCATGTGTGTAGTAGAGTCGCAAAATTTTGCGTCTCCACGCATTGCATGCATTCAAAATTAAATTTTGTCACAGGAGCACTTCATTAAGCCTGAGCCAGTGGTGAGATGCCCGATGCCCTGTCAATTAAAAAGCGGGCATTTTTGAGTTTGATATTTCGCTAAAATGCTTTGCTGTCATGGTTTATTATTCGTTTTATGAATGTCTGAAAATGCCCGATTACGCGAAAAATGTCTCAATCTTTATCGTCCTGGTTTTGGTTGACATTGCTCCATATAGTTTTGGCTAAAGCCGCAAAACATTTTAACATTTAAGTCCCCGACATAAAGGCCGGGCAATTGTTAAAATATTTGTTGTTGGTCAGGCGACCAACAACCTTTGGCACCGGAAAAAGGCAATGCGACCTGAAGGTCGGGGCAATTGACATTTTACACTTGACCTAACACCTATTGAACATCTAAATTGGTCATGGCTGAAGCCGGAAAATTTATGCTCTTTTTCCCCAGCTTGAAAGCTGGGGTTACTGTATCTTAGTAATCTTAGTTATACCATTTAGACAATAAAATTCGACACGATTAGTTGCGCACCTACGGAGCGCACTTTCCTGTTCTTTTGAATGCTACAGACCTTTGGCCTCTATGAGGCCTTTTATGGCAACAATGACGAATTTAGATGTCTAATTGGTATAAGCTGCTGTAATTGGTTTAGCTGTCTAAGCGGCATGATACTACGCCAAGGCTTGAATGAGTTCGTCGTTGGTGTAACCTTTGGAGAGGAGCTTGCACCATTCTTCATCTGTTATTTTGCGTTGTATGTTGGTGGCAATGTCGCGGAGCATGAAGGAGCCAGCGGCTTCCCAGCGGTTGTTGGGGAAGAGGAGTTTGAGGTCGAGACGGATGGCCTCGACCTGGCCCTCGTTGACCTCTCCCCGGCCCTCTCCAAAGGAGAGGGAGGTGTTGTTACTCTCAACGATTTTTGGAAAGGGGGAAGTGGTGGTTGAGGTGTCTGATTTATTTTTTTTGTTTGTGATTGGTGGTGGTATTGCGATGAGTTTATCCTGATCGGGGTTGATGTCTATTTTCTGGCGGAGCTTATGGCCGGAGTATGCGTCTGAATTTGCAAATGCTGCTGGGTTTGCTTTATTTTTTTGATAGTCGGCAATAGTTTGCTGCCTGCCTTTTCTCATTGCGATCTCGCGCTTCTCCTTTTTTGTAAGGGGCTCACCTTGTGCCATGGCTGCGGCAATTTCATCTTCTTCGTATGGGTTGGGGCGGTTTTGTATAGGGGGATTTTCGTCTTTCAGCGATGAACCATCTTCAAATTCATCTGACATGTCTTCACGAAGGGGCTTTAGATGGTTGGCCCGATACCTGATGTCGTTGCGGTCGTACCAACATGCGAGCTCGGCTTCGCGTAAGAGGTATTCGTCTATTTCCCTGGCTATGATCTGTCCTTTGTCGTAGTCTTTCCTGATGACATAATCCATAAAGCCTGTTATGGATTCGCAGTGGTCGCCAAGAGAGGGACGGGCGCTGAGCCTTTTGATTGTTGTAGCGAGATTTAGCATGGTGCGGGATTCATCGAGGGTGATATAGGTTTCGCTTTTTTCGCGTACTTCGATATCGGCACACATACGGTTCAAATGGTGGTACAGTTTTTCTGTGATGACGGCCGGTGCATTGAGGGCTGCTTTTTTGATGCGCTCCCAGTGGCCTTGTTTTATCCAGCGGTAAACTGTTTTGGCATTTACTTTGAGCAGGCGTGCAATTTGTGCCTGGGTGAGATCGGCCTGGAAGAAGAGCTCACGGGCTTGTTCTTGTTTTGTAGTCATGTGTTGAGGTTAAAAAGGTAAAGAGTTAAATTGTTAAAAGGTTACCCGCAGATACTCGCGGACTGTTAGGCGAACGGCCGGATGTTTGCGCAGATACTTGCAGACCCGAGCATATACTCCCCAGAAAAAGTGAGGTGATTCAGGTTTTATATCGCAGACGCAAATGCTTTTAATATTTGTATCAACTATTGTGTAAAGTGATGCTTTTTCATGCTGATAGTGTTTATATGTTTCGAAAAATTGTGTTCCGCGGGTCAAAGGTCGGGAGGGGTTTAAAATTGTGCAAATCGAATTTCTATGACACGGGCAAAACTGCCGTATGACACGTGTGAAACTGCCGTATGACAGAAATTTTTTTGGAGCTAATTGGTTGATAATTATCGGAATATACGTTATCGGTACCTAGTGGTTTTTGGGAGCCGATTTTGGAGCGTTGATATGATACGAAAAATTAATGCATTAAAAATATTTGCATCCTTTTTAGGTAGTAAATGATAGATAGTCGTGAGTTGGGGGTTATAGGGAATTCTGTGTTAAGCAGTCAATACAATGTAAAAAAAAGGGTTCCATTTGCATGGAACCCTTTTAAAAAATTTACGATTTTAACAGAAGTTCTGTTGAAACCTATTAGAGCAATATTACCAGTTGCTCTTCACGAGTCTGTCTGTTTTAAGCAATGCCCCATCCTTGCTGTATAATCGGATAACATATACACCATTTGGAAGCTGACTGATATCTATGGTAGTAGCATCGTCTTGTTGTAAAACAAGCTTGCCATCCAAAGCAGCTATTGTAGCATTTAGTTTTGCAGGTGCATCAATATGTACAACAGAGGTAGCAGGATTAGGATAGATCCGCACGTCTTTAGCACTGATTACTGTAGAAACGCCTACGTTACTCAACTGGTATTGCTGAGAAGTTCCGGTGCAGCCATTGGAATCTGCTACATTAACTGTGTAGAATCCGTTCTGAGTTGCATTATAAGTGGCGCCTGTTGCACCTGAAATGGGTGTACCATTCAAATACCACTGATATGTGGAATAAGTTGAACCAGCACCAGCGTCTAATGTTAAGCCTTGCGCAGTAATAAGCGGAGCAGGGGAAGTAATAGCCGTTACATACACTGATTGTGTAAATATGCTGCAACCTAGTGTATTCGTTATTTTCACGTTATACCAGGCAGCAGTATGTGCCGGGAACTGGTAGGAAGTAGCGCCAAGATCAACAATACCATTTATATACCATTGGTAGGTCTGACCTGTAACCTGAACAGTAGACAAGAGGAAAGTACCTGAACCATTTGAACAAATAACCGGAGGACCTGAATATGTAATGTTTCCAGAAGGAACCGGATCAACGACCACAGTTAAAGCAGAAGATGTATCGGCACAACCGTTTTGAGAAACGATTACACTGTAATTACCCGTATTGTAAGCAGTAAAAGTTGCATTATGGGCATTGGCAACAGGACTATTGTTATCAAGCCATTGGTAGAGAAGTCCGAAATTGGTACTTGTCGCAAACATAACACTATCGCCGAGGCAGAAATTGAGATTGCCAAGTATATTATTGATTGGCGCAGACGGGTAGGAGTATACAGTAACAACAACAGGCAAAGAAGTGTTTGTGCAGCCGAAGTTATTAGTTACCTGCACTGTGTAAGTGCCTCCGTTTGAAGCTGTGTAAGAAGAATTCAGTGCCCCGCCAATATTCACATTGTTCATCTGCCACTGGTAGGAATAATTAGGATTGGAGCTGGTGTAAAGGTTTACACTGTTTCCGGCACAGAAAGCAAGGGCACTTGAGTTGAGCACTGAAGGTGTGTTATTGGGATTAATGTTCAACATCCCTATGTTGGTATAAGCAGGAGGGTTACAAACACCCGAAACCATACATTTATACATATAGCCGCCCATAAACTGAGTAGCCCCGGTTATGGACAATGTAGGCGTATTGGCCCCAGCGTATATCAAGCTATTAGCAACGTTATTAAATACGATGCCGTTTGTGCTAAACATCCACTGATAAGTAATACCGGTGCCTTGTGCAGATGCTGCGAAGCTGGTGTTGCCGCCTGCACAAATGGTAGTGTTAGCAGGCTGGCTTGTTATAACAGGCAGGGTGTTTACGGTAACAGAAACCGGACTGGTATAAACAACAGGTGCACAAATACCAGAGATATTACATTGATAAACGTAGCCGTTCATATTGAAAGGAACATTGCTAAGCGCGAGCGTATTTGTATTTGCCCCACTGTAAACACTATTATTATTGACATTATGATAACCAGTGCCTGTATCTACCAACCACTGATATGTAAGCCCTGTACCAGAAGCAAGTACCGACAATGATGTGCTGCTGCCAGCGCAAATGGTAGAAGGATTAGGCTGGGCAACAATCTGCGGCTGTTTATTAACTGTGAGAGATACAATAAAAGGAACAGGATTTGTACAGCCATTGGCAGAAAGAGAATAGGTATAAATGACATTTACAGAATTGGCAGCGGTATCATACAGCACTTCATTCGGGTTTCCGGCACCGGCGGCAGAGGCATTGCTTAAACCCGGCATTGCAAGCCTGCTCCAACTAAACACGGTTCCGGAAGTGCTGCTCTGAGGTGTATAATTAAATGCTGTATTGTTACAGATTGCAGGTGGTGTAAGTGTGCTGCTTAAAACAGGGTTTGGATTTACAGTATCTGTAATATCCTGGTTATTAGCACAGCCGTTTGCAAAAACGGTGTAGACATAGGTAACGACAACAGGATTAAGGGTTGCATTAACTAAGGTCTCATTAATATGACCTGTACCTGAGGCTGTAGCCGGTGTAATACCCGGAACGGAAGACCTGGTCCATGTAAAAGTAGCATTGTTTGTTGCGCTAGATGGATTATACACTAATTGTATGTTATCACAAATAGAAGGCAGCACAAGGTTGCTTAAAACCGGATTTGGCTTAACTGTATCTGTTATACTTTGCGTATTGGAACAGCCATTTGCATTTAAGGTATATGTGTATGTTACCACTATAGGGTTAGGTGTTGCATTCAACAGTGTTTCGCTGATGTTACCTGTGCCACTACCAGTTAGGGGGGTAATGTTTAATACAGAACCACGGCTCCAGGAGAAATTCGTTCCGCTTGTAGCACCGGATGGTATGTAGATAAAAGGTGTGTTGCTACATGTTGATGAAGGACTCATGGAGCTGCTAAGTACGGGTGATGGTTTAACTGTATCTATAATTGTTTGTGTATTTGTACAACCATTTGCGGATAAAGTATATACATAGCTGACAACTATTGGATTTGCCGTGGAATTCACCAATGTTTCGTTGATAGCTGAAGTACCATTACCTAAGGAAGGTGTAATATTAGGCACAGTGGCTCGGCTCCATGAAAATGAACTGCCGCTTGTGAGACTAGCAGGAGTATAAATCAAATCGGTATTACTGCAAGATGCCAAGGGACTCATTGAAGAGCTTAGAGCCGGAGTGGGGTTTACTGTTATTGTAAAAGTCTGTGCTGCACCTGAACAGGAGTTTGCTACCGGAGTAAGGGTAAGCGTTGCCACAACAGGTGAGGTTGAGGTATTTGTCGCTGCAAAAGATGATATATTACCGCTGCCATTTGCACCAAGGCCAATAGAAGTAGTATTATTTACCCAATTGTAACTTGTACCGGTAACTGAAGAACCTATAAATGTAATAGCTGCGGTATTTGAGCCATTACAAAGTACCTGGTTGGAAGGCACTGTGGCACCGGGCGTCGGGTTAACTGTGATATTAAAACTCTGAGCTGTACCTGTGCAGGAATTAGCAAGAGGTGTAACAAGAATTGTTGCTACAACAGGCGAGCTTGTAGTATTAGATGATACAAAAGAGGCAATATTTCCAGTACCGCTTGCTGCAAGGCCAACAGATGTGGTATTGTTTGTCCAGCTATAAGAAGTACCAGTAACCGGTCCGTTAAAAGAAACTGCACTTGTTATGACACCATTACATACTGCCTGACTTGATGGTGGTGTTAATGAAGGTGTTGGATTAACTGCGATAGTAAATGACTGAGCGTTACCCGAACAGCTATTAGCCGAAGGAGTAACTGACACAGTTGCTATTACGGGAGCGCTTGTAGTATTGACAGCATTAAATGAAGCTATATTGCCTGAACCACTTGCAGCAAGATTTATGGAGGCTGCATTATTAGTCCAGGTATATGTCGCTCCTGCTACAGCACTGTTAAATGATAATGCCGATACACTTGTCCCGTTACATACTACCTGATTTCCAGGCAATGTTACACCTGGGGTAGGATTTACCATAATATTAAAGTTCTGTGCTGTACCAAGACATGAGTTTGCAGTTGGGGTAACAGTAATTACTGCTGTAACAGGGGAAGTGCTTGTATTGCCGGCAGTAAATGGAGCAATATTTCCACTACCACTTGATGCCAGGCCTATTGAAGTTGTATTATTTGTCCAATTATAAGTAGAGCCAGTGACTGTGCTTGCGAAAGTAATTGCAGCCGTGTTGGCACCGTTACACACTACCGCGTTTGAGGGCGCAGTAAGTGCAGGTGTTGGATTTACCGTGATCGTAAAGTTCTGCGCAGTTCCTGCACAAGTGCTGGCCGATGGTGTTACCGTAATCGTGGCAACTGAAGGAGTATTAGATGCATTTGTGGCAGTAAAAGAGGCGATATCACCTGTACCGCTTGCAGCGAGACCAATGGAAGTAGTATTATTTGTCCAGCTATAAGTTGTACCTGCTACTGCGCTTGAGAAAGACAATGCAGCAGTTGCCACATTATTACATACTACCTGATTAGCAGGCAATATTACAGCAGGAGTAGGATCAACAGCAATTGTAAAAGATTGCGGAGTACCTGAACAAGTATTAGCTGAAGGGGTAACTGCTATTGTTGCAGTGACTTGTGAACTGGTAGCATTTGCAGCTGTAAAAGGTGCAATATTACCAGAACCTGTGCCAGCCAAGCCTATAGAGGTTGTTGTGTTTGACCAGCTATATGTTGTACCCGTAACTGTGCCGCTAAATGTTAATGCAGAAGTAGTAATGCCGTTACAAAATACCTGATTTGATGGTACGGTAACTGTTGGTGTTGGATTGGCAGTGATAGTGAAAGTATGCGGTGTACCAACACAAGTATTTGCGGTTGGTGTAATAGTAATTGTTCCTGTTACGGGAGCAGTGCCGCTATTGGTAACATTAAATGCAGGTATATTACTTCCTGATCCGCTTGCGGCAAGACCTATAGATGTAGTGTTATTAGTCCAGCTATAAGTTGTACCTGTAACCGGTCCACCAAAGGACACTAAAGAAGTACTCAGGCCATTACAAACCACCTGGTTTGGTATGGTGGTTACAGTTGGCGTTGGATTGACTGTTATGGTAAAGTTTTGAGGTGTTCCATTACAGGTATTTGCTTTAGGTGTAACTGTAATTGTTGCTGTAATAGGAGCATTTGTAGTATTTGCGGCTGCAAAAGCTGCTATATTACCAGTGCCACTTGCGGCAAGACCTACAGATGTTGTATTATTTGTCCAGTTATAGGTGGTGCCGGTAACTGCCGATCCTGTGAAAGTGATGGCTGCAGTGTTAGCTCCATTACAAAGTACCTGGACGCCAGGTGTTGTAACAGTTGGGGTTGGGAAAACAGTATCTGTAATATTTTGTGTGCTGACGCAACCACTGGCAGTGAGTGTGTAAGCATATGTTACCACTACAGGGCTTGAAGATGAGTTAGTGAGAATCTCAGAAATATTTCCTGTGCCAGTTCCTGTAGCAGGTGTGATATTAGTTACATTAGCCCTGCTCCAGCTATAGGTGGTACCTGCAACGCTGCTGGAAGGAATGTAAGCGACAGTTGTATTGTTACAAGCTGAATTTGCGACCAGATTACTTGTTAAAGCCGGATTGGGGTTAACAGTAAGGAGTGCGTTTGCAGTTGTTATTGGCGGAGTACATGTGCCGTTTATTGTGCAATAGTAGAACAAACCGCTCATACCAGTGTTACCACCGGTGATAGTTAAAGTTGCTGTTGCGGAGCCGCTATAGGGGCCTACATCTGCCAGGGTTGAGAAACCACTGCCGGTAGTGAGGTACCACTGATAAGTAAGGCCGGCCCCTGTGGCAACTACGCTAAATGAGGTATTGCCATTATCACAAATGGTGCTTGCTGTTGGTTGGGTGGTAATTGCAGGAGGGAGATTAACTGTTAATGTTGCTGCTGTGCTTGTGGCTGCCGGCGAGCATGTACCTGTTACGACACATTGATATTGATTAGCTGCCATCAGCGCAGTAGCACCTGTTATATTAAGTGTATTGGTTGTTGCATTTGAATAAACACCGCCATTGCTGATATTTGTGAAGCCTGTACCTGGATTCACCTGCCATTGATATGTTAAGCCAGCGCCGGTTGCGGCTATTGAAAATGAAGTATTTCCATTCAAACATATGGTATGGTTTACCGGATTTGTGCCAACAGATGGGGCCGTATTAACTGTAAGGGTAATGGCATT
The DNA here is from genome assembly GCA_903929655.1 of uncultured Bacteroidota bacterium. Taxonomy (GTDB): domain Bacteria; phylum Bacteroidota; class Bacteroidia; order Chitinophagales; family Chitinophagaceae; genus JABDGU01. The sequence goes on from CAIYVS010000778.1 coordinate 12,398, forward strand.
TGTTGTTGCCGGAGGAGTACAAGTACCTGAAACCACACATTTATATTGGTACGTATTCATGGTGATAGTAGCCCCTGTGATACTTAATGTATTGGTTGTGGCGTTTGAATACACACCGCCATTTGTAATATTTGTAAAGCCTGCACCTGTATTCAGCTGCCATTGATAAGTTAAACCGGCTCCTGTTGCAACTGTAGATAAAGAAGTATTTAAGCCGGCACATACAGAAGTATTTGTCGGTTGGGTGGCAATAGCTGGTGTTGGTGTAACTGTCAGTGTTGCAGTTCCTGTTGTTACGCTGGGGCTGCAGGGGTTTGTATAAACACACTGGTATATATAAGCTGTCATCGTAGCGAGTGCCCCTGTAATTTTTAATGAGTCTGTTGTTGCACCGCTATAAACACCCCCATTAGTGATATTTGTAAAGCCTGTACCTGTATTTAGCTGCCATTGGCGGCTGAGAGAGCCTCCGGTACCTGCAGCAACAAAAGTCGTGTTCGTGCCCTGGCAAATAGTTATATTCGAAGGGTTGCCAGTTATCGTGGCAGTGGTATTAACAGCAAAGGCCACCGTTGTGGAAGGGCCGTACGCAGAAGTGATGGTTGCTGTATAAGAACCCATTCCCGTAGGTATTAAAGTGGTGTTAGGCGCAAATTTCTGAACGCGGTTATTACCTAGATCAGCGATATATAAATTACCATTGCTATCCACAGCCGCATCATAAGGCGTATTTAATTGAGTAGCTGATGAACCGCTAGTGTACGTCAGCAAGGTTGTTCCTGCTACTCCGCCGTTATACCATCTTTGTATCCTGTTATTGCCAAGGTCATTGATGTAAAGATAACCTACGATATCAAACTTTACACTGGTAGGGCCATTCAGGAAAGCTGCATTGCTACCCGCAGTACCGCTGCTCTGCCCTGCCACAGTAGTACCATTTGCCCCTGCCGAAGAAGTTGATGGGAATTGCTGGATACGGTTATTACCTTTGTCAGCTACATATATATTATTGCTTGCGTCCCCGGTAAGGCCCATCGGGGCGCTTAACTGGCTGGCTGTATTACCTATACCATTACCTGCGAAGATAACCCCACTGCTTGAAGATGTAGATCCGGCGGTGTATTTCATGATACGGCTGTTACCGCTATCTGATATATACAGGTTACCACTTACATCCACCCAAAGTCCGGCAGGCCCGTTCAATTGGTTTAATGCGGTTCCCTGTCCGCCGCCACCCGCGGCTATTGCACCGGTAGTATATGGTGAAAGCCATTTCACCACACGGTTGTTTCCTTTATCTGCCACCCAAACAGTGGCGTTAGCGTCAACATACATTGCCTGTGGATTATTCAATTGTGTAAGCCCGCTTCCTGCTCCATTGCCGCCTGCCACCACAATACCGGTAATGTAGGGCGAAGCCCATTTCACAACCCGGTTATTGGCTTGGTCGCATACGTATATATTGCCTGCCAGATCTTTTTGCACAGAAGTCGGGCGGCTTAACTGTGTCAATCCGGAACCCACACCGCCCGTACCTGCAACAGTATTTGCGGTAGTATTGTTTGTTACAAGGGAAGTTGAAACAGTTGTGCCATTATTCTGCCACATGATCTGGAAAGGAGGAATTGCACTGGTTACCGTAAGTGTATCAGGGAAACAACCTGATGTTCCCGCTATTGACACAGTATAAGGATTACCGCTACCAGATATGGATGTTCCATCTAAAGATACGTTGTCATACCTGTTATTGCCGGAAGTACTTGTATTTTGAGGGCCTTGTGTTATCTTAACTGCAAGCTTATTATTATTTACAGCCAAAGGATCGGTAATGTTAAAGGTCATCCTTTTAAAGATCGCAAGATTTGATGCTGAGGGATCAACAGTGACAGTATCAAAGGTTTTGCTAAGCCCGCTCTGAAGCCAGGTACTGCCACTATCGAGGCTGTAATAAAAAGTATCAGTATGACAATTCGAGGGATTTGACGCCTCATCTCCATAAGTGAAAACCAGGTTCTGATAGCCTGTTGATGGGATATAGAACACCAGGTATGATTTATCACTCGGGTTTCTGTGCCGGAATGAATTGGACGCATTACTGGTTGAGCCTACTGTTGTAGGCGTATTGGTATAATATCCATTGATCGTGCGGGCATTTACAGTATCATAATCGGGGCTACCAACCGGAGCCGGGTAAGTATCAAAATATCCGGCGTAACCAGATGGGGTACCTGCCTGCCACCCGTAAGCCAGACCGGTCTGATTGGTATCGATAATTGAATAGTCAGCCTTAAGAATTGGATTGGTTGTTACTTTACCATTAGTAGCACCGGCAACTGTATAACCTATAGGAGTAGTACCATTATTCCAGTTATTAAAATGCCAGAAATGGATTAGGGTACTTGTTGACTGTACTGTATAAGTCCAGAGTGTAGCAGCACTGGAAGTTAGAGAATAAGAAGGACTGTTATTAGTCACTACACATTGATATTGGTAGCCGCTCATGGCAAGAGTAGCTCCGGTAACAGTAAGCGTACTCGTAGTTGCACCGCTGTAAACGCCGCCGTTTGTAATATTGGTAAACCCAGTGCCGTTATTTACCTGCCATTGGTAACTCAGCGTTCCTGTTCCTGTGGCAGTTACGCTGAAGGTCGTATTTGCCAGCGCTGCTATGGTGGAAGAAACCGGCTGCGAATTAATTGCAATAATCGGGGTACCATCCAGCGAAACATTGTCAAATCTGTCATTACCAGAGTTAACCGGCCCCACTGTCACTTTAAATACCAGTTTGGAATTGTTATAGGCTGCAGTATCTGTAATGTTTACAGTAACTCTCTTAAAGGTTGCGACATTGCCTAGATTAACTGTGGAGTCCCAAGTTTTGCTGATGCCGCTTTGGATAAAGGTAAGGCCACTATCTATACTGTAATAGAAAGTATCGTATTTGCAGTTCGTGCCGTTAGATGATTCAACCCCATAAGTAAAAATAAGATTCTGATAACCATTAGAGGGAATATAAAACAACATGTATGATTTGTCACAAGGAGCTCTGTCCCTATAAGAGTTTGATGAATTTGCTGTTGAACTAAATGTTACGGGCGTATTTGTATAATAACCATTGATGGTCCTCGCGTTCACAGTGTCAAAATCGGGACTGCCAACTGTTGCCGGATAGCTATCAAAATAACCGCCATCGGAAGCTGCAGTACCAGGCCGTTTGCCATAAACCAATCCAGTTTTATTTGTATCCAAAACAGAATAGTCTGCTTTCAGTAGCGGATTGGACGTATTTTTGCCATTTGTAGAGCCAGCAACAGTGTAACCTACCGGAGTAGTCACTGCATTCCAGTTATTGAAATGCCAGAAATGGATCAATGTACTGATTTGGGCAGTTGCATTATTAGTTATACTGAGGCATACCAGCATAACAAAAATAAGGTAACCACTAACTTTTTTGTAAAGTTTTGATAACATAATATTGCGGTTTTGAAAACTTGCGTAAAAGTAGAGGTGCAGTGTTAAGGAATTA
>CAIYVS010000779.1 GCA_903929655.1 uncultured Bacteroidota bacterium
GTCAACCTTAACTGTTTTTATTCTGAATGAAAAGTTTCGTTTTATTCATTATTATTTTGTTTGTCACTCAAACTTCTGTTTTTCCGAAAACAAAACAAGATGCAGATGAAGAAAATAAGCTAATCAAACTTGGCTATGACTATGCTGCTGTCGGTGGTATTTGGGCACCAACAGGTAACTTATCTTTGGTAGGAGCGCATCCCTACCTAGGATTCAGATTGGGTGTAGTAAAGAAAAAAATAACAATTGATTTCAGTGCCAATTTTAAATTCATTAACTCTCCGAAATCCTATAATGTACTAAAAGATGGCATATTATATAGCACACGACACTTTTTCGGAGGGTATATCGGAATAGATGGCGATTATGTGCTTTTGTATAAGAAGCAACATAAAATAACCTTTGTAGGAGGTTTAGCATATGATGGGTTTGATGCTTTGACAAAACCTAATAACGGAGTAGACAAAACGATTAATGCCTTTAACTTAAATATTGGGCTTGCTTATAGATTTTACAGAGCGAGCGACCGTTATTTAGAAGTCCAGGCCAAGTACAATCTTGTAAATTACGACAATGTGGGCGGGACTGATCTAAGTGGCAAAAGTTTAACTATTGGTTTTCTGATAGGAGGCTTATTGGTTGCACATTATTAAGCAGAATTATTTTACTAGTCATTCCCCCCTTTTATAATACTCCAACCCCAATCTTATTTCCCCATAAGTAATATCGTCGCCCAATATATCTTTCAGTGGCTTCAGCGCATTTAGCTGCCCTGTTGCTTTTATAGCTTCTATTATTTTTTCCAGCTTATTTTTAGGAACCAGTTTATCAATATTTAATTCCCCGTTTGCAACAAAAGCTGCCAAATGATTTTCTATAGTTTGCTGGGATAAATTCCTTTGTTCAGCGATCTCCCCTATATCTAAGCCATCCTTAAACATCCTGAATGTTTGCTGCATGGTGAGGCTGGGACCGATAGGTTCAGACTTTATCCTTTTTTCTTTTTTAGGCATTTTAACGGGCATACGTGCAGATAATTTATGTTCCTCACAATAGGCCTTTATTACTTTTAAAAACTGTGCTCCGTATTTACCCACCTTATAATCGCCGAAACCGGATATATTCAACAAGTCGCCAAAAGTGTGCGGGAAGTATGTAGCCATTTCCACCAGCGCATTATCTGCTACTATGGCATAGGCAGGCACATGTTCCCTGTCTGCCATATCAAGCCTTACGTTTCGCAGTTGTTTAAATAGCTCCTGTTCATAATCCGGCTTTTCTTCCTCTGCCTGCTGCACAGGTTCTTTCTTCATTACCAGTTTCACCTGCGTAGCAGATTTCAGTATCTCCCAGCTTTTGGCATTCAGCTGCAAGGTGGCATACTGATCATTTGTTTTCTCCAGCATCTTCTGGTGCAGCATCATCTTTATCATCCATTGCCACTCTTCTTTTTTTAGTTCTTTCCCAATACCATAAGTCTTTAATTCTTTATGTGCAGGATTAATTTTCTCTGAGGCAGAACCGCGAAGGAAATCGACAATATAATTAGCGCCATAACGCTCACCTGTACGGGAGATGGCAGAGAGGAGTTTCTGGGCATTGATTGTTACGTCTTTTTCTTCCAGGTTGCTGAGGCAAAAATCACAGCTGCCACAATAGGAAGGGAATGCTTCTCCAAAATATTGCAACAAGTATTGCCTGCGGCAGCTTTCACTTTCACAGAACTCCTGCATCTGTTGCAGCTTCTTTAATGAAATGGCCGATTGCTGCGGGTTGTTTTCTATTTCTACAAATTTTCGCAGCTTCATTATATCTCCTGCTGAGTAATACAAGATAGCATCGCTGCGCAGCCCGTCGCGCCCTGCCCTGCCTGTCTCCTGGTAATAGCCCTCTATATTTTTGGGCACATCATAATGTATCACAAAGCGCACATTCGATTTGTCAATCCCCATACCAAATGCAATAGTGGCTACTATCACCCTCATCTCATCCCGCTGAAAAGCTTCCTGCACTTTGCTGCGTTCCTTATTGTCCATACCGGCATGATAATGTGAGGCAGTAAAGCCTTCACTTCGCAAGCCATCAGCAATCGTTTCTGTGGACGAACGGCTTAACGCATATATGATGCCATTATAATCAGGATATTGCTTCAGGTATTGAACTATTTTGGCAAAGGCATTCCTTTTGTTTTGTATAAAATAATAAATATTGGGCCTGTTAAAACTGGAGATAAAAATCTGTGGATTAGGCAGAGATAGTTTATCAACAATGTCCTGTTGAGTCAGTTTATCAGCGCTTGCAGTTAATGCAATTACAGGCACATTTGGAAACTGATTTTTAAGTACCGATAATTTTAAATACTCCGGTCTGAAATCGTGCCCCCAGGATGATATACAGTGTGCCTCGTCTATAGCAAACAAAGAAGGATTCAGTTCCCTGATAAAAGAAAAAAATGAGGCATTATTATTGGGTATCCTTTCAGGAGCAATGTACAATAATTTTACTTTGCCATTGCGGGCTTGTTGTACTATGGCCTGTTGCTCGGCTGCCGATTGACTGGAATTGAGAAAAGCCCCGTTTATGCCATTTGCCTGCAAAGCATCCACCTGGTCCTTCATCAACGCAATGAGCGGCGACACTACTATTGTTATACCAGGCAATAACATAGCAGGCAACTGGTAGCAAATAGATTTTCCACCTCCCGTAGGCATAATGGCAAGAGTATCCCGGGCTGCTAAAACAGATTCAATAATATACTGCTGATCCAACCTGAAATCATCGTAGCCAAAAAAATGTTTTAATGCGTCTTTTAGTCCGGGCTTTCGAGCTTTGTCCATGGCGAATAATAATTGTGATGATGTGAAAATAGCAAAAAAGCAAAAAGGATAGACGAAGGGCTTAGAGAAAATTATTTCTTCTGGTAAATTTTCCAGGTGGCTATGATACTGGTATCATAAAATACAGAATCATAATTTCTCAAATAGAGACTATTATCTGTAAGCTGGTCTATCTGGGAAATAATAGTGTCTCCCGATATGATTCTCAGCAACTGGTGAAACGTATTTTGAAATTGCCATGTAAAAGGGTAATCCTCCACCACATTATTAATAACAAGGTGCTCATTACCCGTGCTGTCATAATTAAATTTCAGTAATTGTGCCGGGCTTGTCGCTACAGGTTGTATCTCATTTGCATCCAGCTGGCCATTCAGGTTGTTATCTGTTGCTGTTGCCACCAGCCTCCAGGTAACTTCCAGCCTTGTATATGGGTTTTCCGCGGGTTCAGACTTACCACAGGCATCCAGCATTAAGATTCCGGCAAGGCATATCAATATTGATAAGGATCTTTTCATCTATAAAAGCAGATACCATTATAAAATTACGAATTTTAAGCCTAAAAAGATCAAAGAGCTGGACATCGGGCGCAATTCAAATTTTTGCATACACAAAAACAATATTTTATAACAACATCTACGTAGAGACGGGATGCATCCCGTCTTTGCACAACACTCACCACAACACATTGCCCCACTATTACAGCGAAAATTTAAAATGCATCCTGCAGATCAGTAATCTCCTAAAGTTTCTGGTAATTGAGCCAGTGCCACTTCTAATTGTTTTTCATTCGGCGCAGAGCCATGCCATTCATGCGTACCTTCCATATAGTCCACACCCTTGCCCATCACAGTATGCATCAATATACAAACAGGCTTGCCCTTGCCGCTTGCAGCCTTTGCTGCAGCCAGCCCCTTCAGCACCGCTTCCATATCATTACCATCCATTTCCAGTACATGCCAGCCAAAAGCATTGAACTTGTCGCTCAGCGAGCCCAGGTTCATTACCTTATTGGTCGGGCCATCTATTTGCTGCCCGTTCACATCTATGGTAGCAATCAGCTTATCTAATTTATGATGCGCGGCAAACATCATGGCCTCCCAGTTCTGCCCCTCTTCCAGTTCACCATCGCCATGCAGAGAATACACCAGGTGTTCATCCTTATTCAGCCTTTTTGCAAATGCAGCACCGCAAGCCACACTCATACCCTGCCCTAAAGAACCGCTCGCTATACGAACACCCGGCAGATGCTCATGTGTGGCGGGGTGCCCCTGCAGGCGGGAATTGATCTTACGGAATGTAGCTAATTCGCTTACCGGAAAATAACCGGTACGCGCCAGTACACTATAAAAAACCGGGGAAATATGTCCGTTAGATAGAAAGAAGATATCTTCCCCTATACCATCCATATCAAAACCGGGTTTACGCTTCATTACCTCAAAATAAAGTGCAACCATGAAATCGGCGCAACCAAGCGAACCGCCGGGATGCCCGCTCTGAACGGCATAAACCATGCGGACAATATCTCTACGTACCTGTGTAGCTGTCTGTTTTAAAGTATTCAAATCCATCGGATGCGGAAAATTGTGCCGCAAAAGTAGAGAATTTTTACTCAGGATTTTAGGAAAAACCTGATCCTAAATAGTTTAAATAAAAATATGCAACCAGCTATATCTTCACTATTCAGCATCCGTTGCCACGCTCGCTTCAAGGCCTGTAATCCTACTCCTTATTCCACCTTATTTAAGAACTTTTTCAAAGCAAATCACAACGCCGTCAGTACCGCTATTCGCGGTCAGACGGCTGTTTATGGCCTCAACCTAATACCTATCAAAAATGTGGACATCTTTTTTTGCTACCCCACATCCAACATCCTACCTTTGACACGAAATTTGACCCCTTTGTGTCGCAACGTAAAACGAACAAAGCTAAATTTCTCAGTTCTTAACGTCGTGTAATTCTTATATTTTTCTTCGCGTCTTTGTGCCTTTGCAGTAAAATCCTTATCCACATTTTCCGCTTTTCAAAAAAATACCCAAAACCGGAAATTAAAAACTTAACTTACTAATTATCAATAACTTACAAAATAAAAACGCTCCCACAACCGGAATAAAACCAGAAAAAACCGGAAACAAACCGGAATTTTGAATGTGGATATCTGAATTAAGAAACTGTCAACCGCTGGCAGGACTACCATTAAAAAATGGTCAACCTTTTTCAGCTCTACACATGCAACACATATCCTTTAATCCTTTCATCAAGCGAATCAAGGTCTGGACTTTGTAACTTGCAAGCCATGCAAATAACTTCCGCGCAAAAAAAATATTTCACCAAACAACTCATGCATTGGCACCAAACCGACAATGAGCGCACCCTACCCTGGAAAGAAGAAAAAGACCCTTATAAAATATGGCTGTCAGAGATATTGTTGCAGCAAACGCGGGCGCAGCAGGGCTTACCTTATTATATTAAATTTATTCAATCCTTTCCTACCATTAAAAAAATGGCAGCAGCTAAGGATGAAGATGTGTTCAGGTTGTGGCAGGGCCTGGGCTACTATAACAGGTGCAGGAATATGCTGGCAACAGCCCGCTATATTGCCAATGAACTGGGTGGAAAATTCCCCTGCACATATGACGATATAATAAAACTAAAAGGTATAGGCCCCTATACAGCAGCAGCAATAGCCTCATTTGCATTTGGCGCCCCCAATGCGGTAGTGGACGGAAATGTATACAGGGTACTATCCCGTTTCTGGGGCATAGAAGAACCCTATGATACATTAAATGGTAAAAAAATATTCCAGTCACTTGCGCAGGAATTATTTTTTAGCAAGGACAGCGCAGCATATAACCAGGCCATTATGGACCTTGGCGCTACTGTTTGCAAGCCTCAGATACCTGCTTGTGCTGTATGTCCATTGCAAAAAAACTGCTTTGCATTCAGCCAGGATCTTATCAGTTCCCTGCCTGTGCGCAGTAAGAAACTAAAGGTGCGCAAGCGTTATTTCCATTACCTGCTACTGCGGGCAAATGATAAAATATGGATACACCAACGCAGCGAAAAAGATATCTGGCAAAGCCTGCATGAGCCATACCTGATAGAGCATGATGCCGCACTTGGCCAAAAGGAACTCTTAGCCCACCCCTCATATAAAAATTTAAAAATAACAAATGTAACACCTGTATATGAAGGCAAGTTCACACAAAAACTAACTCACCAGCTAATTGAAACACACTTTTTCACCATGCGTTTGAAAGAACAGCAAAAAATAGAGGGAAAAGAAGGAAAATGGATAAATATGGATGAGATGAAAAAAAAAGCATTTCCCAAGACCCTTCTTTCTTTTTTAGA
>CAIYVS010000780.1 GCA_903929655.1 uncultured Bacteroidota bacterium
CTCACTTGCCACAATTAGCAGTTCCGGCGTCGTAACCGGTATAGCTACAGGCTCAACCCATATATTATATACTGTAACAAATGCTTCCACTTGCACAGATAGCGCCATCAAGGTCATCAATATTATTTCTGTACCTGTTGTTGGCGCAATAAACGGGGGAAGTTCTGTATGCACAGGAACCACTGTCAATCTGAGTAGTTCTCCTACAGGCGGTACCTGGATGGCAAGCAATGGCAACGCAACGGTAACAGGCGCAGGCGTAGTTTCAGGAGTAACCGTAGGCACAGATACCATCACCTATTCATTCACCAACAATTGTGGAACGGACTCTAAAACAAAGGTGATAGCAGTTAACCCCGCTCCTGATGCAGGCAGCATCAGCGGTAGTGATAGCGTATGTATAGGCGCCTCGATAAGCTTAAACAACAGTGTTGGGAACGGGGCATGGAACAGTGTCAACACAAATGCAACTGTAAACAGTTCAGGTATCGTGAGCGGCGTCAGTGCAGGAATGGATACGATCACTTATTCTGTTACAAATATTTGTGGCACAGTAAAAGCCAGTTTCCCTATATATATTCTTTCACAAAGTTATTGTGACTCCATAAATGCAGTATCCATCGTAACAGAAAATGCACCCTCAGTTAAAGTATATCCCAATCCGAACAAAGGCGAATTTGTAATTGACATCAGTTCTCCTGTAAATGAGCCTGTACATATAAGAATAACAAATGCCATCGGACAATTAGTGAACGAATATACTACCGCGACAAATAAAGTTTTTGAGATAAAGCTGGAACAGCCTACAGGTATTTATTTCTTATCTGCCTATACATCTCACAGCAGGTACACAACCAAAGTGACCATAGAAAAGTAAAACCTGATTAGAAAAGCATAAAATGAATGATCCCCGGCAGAACCGGGGATCATTCATTTAGTGTGGGCAAACAATACGATCAGTGCTCCAAACGTTCTATCCCCTCTATTACTTTTTGCATAATAGCACCTTGTTCATATTTAGACCTAATAAGCGAAAAAGCATTGATCGAAATCTGTTCGGCCTTAGCCTTATTATCAAGGCACCATTTTATTGCTTTTACAAAATCCTCAGCCTTGTTGGCAGCCAGGTAATGAGTACCTGCCTCGGCTTCAATACCCTGCATCCCGGTATCTGTACTTATAACGATCTTGGCCGCAGCCATGGCCTCCAGTATCTTTATACGTATTCCCCCACCCGCTTTCAGGGGCACGATCAGTATTTTCTTATCAGCAATAAAAGCGTCTGCATCCGGCACTTCCCCGGCACAGGTCACCCCTTCTATTTGCATGTTCTTAAAACTATCAGGCATATACCTTCCTGCAAAAGAAAATCTGAAATCAGGTACCGCTGCATGAATTGCAGGCCATATATCATGCAAAAACCAATTAATGGCTTCTGCATTAGGCACCCAGTCCATGGCCCCTATATGGTAAGCTTCCCATTTTCCCTGCAAGCCAGGTAAACTATTTTTAGCTTCAAAGCCATACGGAGCCACAACGCTTATTGTTTTCACACCGGCAGCGCTAATCACATCTGCATCTGTTCCAGTTATAGGCAAGAGCATATCATATTGTTGCCAGGCCATAACTTCAAAGCGCTGCATACGCCTTGCAAGATCATATAAATAGACCCTTTTAAAAATATTCTTTTAGTTTTCATCTGATTCGAATGTGTTTGTGATGTACTAGATTAAGATTAAAATTCCATTACAGCACATCATTTAGGCTATAAATTCATTTAAGGATTTTCCCAAATTTGAAAGTTGCAC
>CAIYVS010000781.1 GCA_903929655.1 uncultured Bacteroidota bacterium
ATCGGAAAAATATACGGACAAGAAAAGAACATCACCACTTACAATCTTGCCCGAATGAATATGCTTTTGCACGGAATGAAAGATACCGAGTTTGAGATTTTTCATGGGGATACTTTGTTGAACCAATGGGATTTATTAAACGAAATGAATCCAAGCAAAAAAATAGAGTTTGATGCCATTGTAGCCAATCCGCCTTTCAGTTTACGCTGGGAACCTAACGATACTTTATCGGAAGATTTTCGTTTCAAGAGTTATGGTCTAGCTCCAAAATCAGCAGCTGATTTTGCTTTTTTATTACATGGATTTCATTTTTTGAAAGATGGTGGAACAATGACCATCATCTTACCGCACGGTGTTTTATTTCGTGGTGGTGCAGAAGAAAGAATTCGCACCAAATTGTTAAAGGACAACCATATTGATACGGTTATTGGTTTGCCTTCCAATTTATTCTATTCAACAGGTATTCCTGTTTGCATCTTAGTCTTGAAAAAATGCAAAAAACAAGATGATGTTTTATTTATAAACGCAGCAGAACAATACAAGCCCGGCAAAAGACAAAACTCTTTGGAGGAAGGGCATATAAATAAGATTGTAGAAACCTATCAGTTCAGACCAGAGCACATTGAAAGATTTGCCCGGCGGGTATCTATGGAAGAAATCGAAAAGAATGGTTATAATTTGAACATTTCTCGGTATGTAAGTATTTCAGAAGACGAAGTGAAAATTGACTTGAGAGAAGTAAACAAAAAATTGACTTTAATAAATGAGGTCATAAAGACAAGCACAGACAAACACAATAAATTTCTGAGTGAGCTCGGACTAAACCCGGTTTAACGAGATAGGCCTGCGCCTTCGGTCTTAGGCTTTCCACTTTGATTTTCCATTTCACCATATATTCACTATTTTTAAACCCTAATACTTTCAGCCTAAATGGAATTTAAGGTCATTTGCTTACAGGAACCAGCTTTTGATAAACTCATTGATACAGTCATTGAGTACATCAAAAAGAATCACAGCATCCAAGAACCTGAATGGATGACACCTGATGAAGCCATGAAAAAACTCAATGTTAAGAAAACGAAATTGCAGGAACTTAGAAGCGAAGGCAAAATTGAATATTCAAAAGATGGCACAAAAAATATCATGTATAAAACCGCGTCATTAAACGCATGGTTAGAAAAGAACATCAAAAAAACTTTTTAAAATGAACGAAGAAAATAAAGAAGTAGAAGAAGTGACCGATCCTCAATATGCCAAAGGCTTTAATAACGGCTACCTCATATCAAAATATGAGCCGGAGCTTTCCGATCAGTTGCTGGTCTCTTTACAAACCGTAAAGCCTGCCGAAGAAAACATGTACCATGAAGGCCTGAAATTTGGAATGCTGGAACATGAAATAGAAAAATCAAAAGAGCAGTTCAAGGACATAACTAAAATAAATCCAAGCTCTCCCGATAAATCGCACGGCATAGAAAAAACTAAGTAGCAGTGCTCGCCGGATATTTAGGCTTGATCTCTATACTCTCAACAAACAAACTGGAATCTTCCGTATCCATGCCGGAATAATCTTCCTGAACATAATTTAACCTGTTCGCCAGAAAATACCCGAATATCTCATCCAGCTTGCGCCCCTTGATAGTTATAACAACCTCGGAAACATATATCACTATCCCGGTCTCAGGTTCAAAATCCGCCTCGGTAACGTAGGAATATGAAAACGCCTTGCGCTTGCCGTCCTTCGTCCGCAATTCAAACATGACAGCCCTAGCCGTAATTTGCGGCTCGATCCCGTAGAATTTTATTTCGTCCGAATCATCCCTGATCCTCTGAACAAATGAAGTGCTCATTTCCGTGAAATAGTTTTATTTATTGTATTTGCAGTACGTTCATACCACACTCTGCTCAAGGCCGTAAGCCTGCTTACTAAATTTTGTTGCCTTAAATTCCTGGCTCTTTCCGTATCGTTTTTGAACAGGTCAATTGCATTTACCCGTTGCGATGAGACCGCAACAGACCGTTTTAGTTCATCTTTGTTATCTGTATAAACGGCAATGCCATTTTACCCCTCGACACCGAAACATAAAACTGCTCTCTGGATGCCGCGCCTCTTGAAATGGAACTTTGCGAGATAATGACCTTATCAACCGTTTCCCCCTGTGATGAATGCGAAGTAGCGCAATACCCGTAACTGAAATTCCTGTAATCCCTTCTGATAGTAATATCCTGATTGCCCGTACTCACAATAATATTTCTATCATTGTCAAATCCCTTAACCCGCAGATTTGCGCCATTATCAAGCCGTTTTTTATTCATGCTGAAACCGTTTTGGGTAATCCTGATAACATCACCCTTTGATAAGGTGATACTGGCTTTCTGATGAACGGAAAACTTGCTGGTCTCTTTAAATGGCAAAGGCTGGAAAATGCCATCGCTGCCGATCATTACATTTCCTTTTTCATCCTTGCCCATCACATCATAAACAGCCCCTCGTTTAAATCCTTTCGCATTCTGGTTAAACTGGATAGCCATCCCTTCCTGATAATATATCTTATCTCTTTTTTCTTCCTCGGTAGGAGAAAGTTTTTTCTGCACCGTGAATAATTGTTCCTCTTTACCAATCAGCTTTTGATTCTTTAATTCATTCCTTATATAAAATGTAACGGTCTCGCCTTCTGCATGTGTCGGGGCGATAACAGCTACAGACCGTTTTGATTTCGCTGAACTGGCATAATCCTTGGCAATTGCAGAATAACGGCTATCCGCGATCTCAATTTCATGTATGGCATTCATCTTTTCCAGCCCCTGAAAGGCCCTGAACTGGTCATTTGCAGCGATATGCCTGACCACATCCTTATATTCAGGATTGCTTCTCTGTCTTTGTATCTCATTAACCCGGACTGACTTTATTTTTGATTTCTCCAGAATCAACCTGAAAGTATCACCTCTTTCAACGCTGTTATGCTGTTTTATATCTCCTGTAAGTATCAGTCGGGCATTCTGCCTCCGTGCGATCTCAAATACCTGGTTCATCGTCTTATTGCCTAACAAACCCGATTCATCAATGATGATGAAATTGCCCTTTACCGTTTTTTGCAACTCCTTATCAATAATAAGCCGTGCAACCGTATCAGCGCGATGGAACCCCTCGTTACGCAACACCTCTTTGGACGCTTTAGAAGTAGGTGCAAAAGCAAATATCTCTTTGCCCTTAATTTGCAAAGCCAGTTTTACTTCCTTCAACAATGTGGTCTTGCCTACCCCTGCATCACCCTCAATCAGTATGATACCATCCTTTGAATTTAAAATATGCCTTACTGCATCCTGCTGTTCACTATTCAGATGGCTGCCTTGTATCTGGTAATCTTTAAACACAGGCGCATACTGCCCTTTTGATTCTGTTGCCAGCCTTACCAGTTTCCTTTCTTCATTGATGGCTTCCCTTGTGGTCAGCATAACTTCGTTGCCCACATTCGCCTTTAACAAACTATCATTTGAATACGCCTTAATTATTTGTTCCGGGTCATGCTGCCCCACCGACCTTTTAAACGCGTGTTTCAATATCTCCCTTTCCCCTGCAACGGATTTCCTCTCAAGAACATGCTCAACCGCAAGGTCAATATAATGCTTAGGCATCTCAACCAGCTTGTTAACCTCTTTATCCTCTCTGGCAGTAAGCACATCGGTCTTTTCCCTGTCGGTCAGTCTGGTCAGCCAGTTTTTGACCAGATCATTTGCCGATAAAGTTTTATCCTTGCCCTTCCGTGTCTTTGCCCCGATCTGGTCTTTTGCCTTTGCATCGGTAATACCTTTGTCTCTGGCAATTTTTTCAATTTCAGTGGTACGCCTTGAAAATTTTTCAATAGTTTCCCTTTTAATCCCTCCTATCTCCCAGCCGTTTTTGGTCTGCTCAATACCATATCCAAGGCTTTTCAGCCTGTCCGCAAATTTTGAATAAAAATAGGCTTCAAAATAGGAGGCATCTTTTTTGATCTTCCCAAACTCTCCGGCCTTCCATTGCCCCTCCTTTTTGTCATAAGTGGCATTGAACGTAAAACAATGGGCGTGCAGATGAGGGTCAGGAACACCGTCAACTGGTCTTGAAGTAGTATGTATGAACTCTCCATAAATAATATTGCCCGTATTCCTGTTATCAAACTGCCCCGCTTTCCTTACCCTTGTATTCATATCCTTTTCAAGTTCCTGCATCGCTTCATTAACCGAAGACCTGAACGCCTTTAATATATCCTCATCCTGTGTAACGGAATAGACCAGTGAAACAGATTTCGGCGCATGGAAATTTATATCATAACCCACCCGCCTGTTTTCAATATTTCGTGCCGTTAACTGTTCCCCTGTTAAGGGGTTTATGTTATCACACAACCGTGCAAATTCATCTTGGTTAACAGTACCATTTAGCCCTAATAATTCACATCCCTTACCACCCCATTGACCGACTATCTCCGTCTCTTTTTCCTTGGTATAATAGTCATCTTTCGCCAGCCCTTGCGAGTAGTATGATTTTGCACCAGCAGATGAATTATTGACGACTATTCGCAGCATTTCTCAACCTCTTTTTTTCTTACAGACATCTCTCCTTAGCACAGCTAAGGGGTATTCCGGAAGACCAATTTAAAGTAGTTTTTTTCAAAAAAACTACTCCGGACTCATACGGTTCAATACGGTCTAATGCAGACAGGATAAGGCTTTCAGATAAAAATAGTTTCCATAATGTTTGCTTTTCTTAAATTCTTTTTGCTAACTTTCGGATAAATCACTCTGCCATGAAAAAGAGTTTTACTCCCATACGTGGGCCGATAGGACAAGGCACTCCATTCAAACAGGTTTACAATTCTGATGGCTCCCCAAACTATGTTCTTGCAGTACAGAATCAGATGCAGGCATCAAAACAGATCGCACCAAAACAGATCAGTAATAATAACATTATTGACAAGGGCAAAGAATATGAAACCCGTTTCGTTTCGGGATTAAAAGAAAGCATCGCCAAACTGCAAAAAGAAATGGAACAGAAACCGCATTTATTTAATGCGGATAAAGAACATCAGAAAACTCCTTCCATATCCCAGAACAAGGAAAAAACCATTTCCAGAAATGAACCTGCAATTGATAGATAATTATCTTAAAAAAACCTTGATAGATTTCTCAGGCAATAACAACCCTGCCGATCTATGGACAGTCGATGATGCGACAAAAGGCATTTCCATATTGGGAAATACCGGGGCAGGTAAAACCTCTGCTTCCGGCAGGGCATTAGCTTTAAAGTATCTAAGGGAAGGATGGGGCGGATTGGTTCTTACTGTGAAACCCGAAGAAGCTGACCTGTGGCAAACCTACTGCAAAGAAGCAGGAAGGGAAAAGGACATGGTAATGTTCTGCAACAAATCTGTCCATAAAGAAGGCACTTATAAGGGTCAGACAATGGTCTTTAACCCCATAGATTACGAATTAAAGCGGGAAGGGGAAGGCAAGGGCGACACCCAGAACATCATCAATATATTCATGAATATTTACCGCATGGGCAACCGCATCGCCCAGGAAGGGGATATTTCAAAGGAAGAACGGTTCTGGGATTCCGCATTGAAACGCTGCATCGGAAAGACCGTGGAACTGTTGAAGCTGTCAGAGCATCCTTTGAGCATGGAGAATATTTTCAATATTCTGGTGTCCTGTTCTTCAAAGGATGAGAACGGCATGGTCGTTAACCCGGATGTACTTGCAAAGTGTGATCTGGTCATAAAAGGCAAGCTGATTGATGACAAATATTTAACCCAGACCTATTTCTGCCCCATGTGTCTTGCCATAGTTAAAAACAAACTAAAGCTGGACAAGGAGAATTTGAGCGAGGCAGAATATGAATACAAGCTAAAGGTATATACGCAGGTCTATGCCTATTTCATGCAGTTCCTGAACTCAATGGATGAAAAAACAAAGTTCACCATCATCGAAAGCTATATGGGTCTTTCAGAACCTTTCCTGTCCGGCATCCTGAACAGGCATTTTGCCGGAGAAACAAACATATTCCCTGAATCCGCTTTCAAGGGAAAGATCATCATAGTGAACTTCCCGGTCAAGGAATATCTTGATGTCGGCATCATAGCCCAATGTGTATTCAAGCTGATGTTCCAGCAGGCCGTAGAACGCAGGAAGGTTACAAAAGATACCCTTCCGGTATTCCTCTGGGCAGATGAAGCGCACATGTTCGTTAATCCTTACGATCAACTTTTTCTGACTACAGCCCGCAGCGCAAGATGCTCAACCGTATATCTCACCCAGAGCATAAGCAATTACCTCGCGGTAATGGGTTCAGGTCAGGATTCAAAATCAAAGGTGGATAGCCTGATGGCAAATCTGTCAACCAAGATATTCCATGCCAATTCTGATGCTGAAACAAATGAATATGCCAGCAGGCTGATCGGCCAATCCATAGGCACATTAAAGAATAAAGGCACTTCACAGTCTTATGTAAATATCAATTTCCAGCAGTCAGAAGGAAATTCCGAACAGCTTTTGCCGCAGGTACAACCAAGGGAATTCACCACACTGAGAAGCGGCGGTGAAAATCATAATTTTCAGGTTGATGCAGTAATTTTCGTAACAGGCAAATTATGGTCGAACAAGACCAACTTCATAAAAACATCTTTCAAACAAAAATTCGCTAAACATGAATAGCTCAAATAGCATCTATACCGGCACTGTCGTGAATATTGCAAAGAAAGCCCCGCAACTGGCTAATAAACAAACACGTAAATCGACACTTATTGAAATTTTCTTCTTCCTAATCCTGATTCTTATTTTCGTTGGGGACGAAGCCGTTAAAGTTGCATTCAGAAAGAACTTTTTCATAAATAAAATTAGCTTCACTAAAATTATTATCTGCATTTCCTTATTCGGCTATATTTCATATCTCAGCCTTACAGGGACAGATTTTAATTTCGGGGTGGATTCAGAAAATTCATCTAGCATTCTCTTTATTACAGGTATTCTCTATCTAGCCTTATCCCTGTACATCCTGATTAAAACCATCCTGATAATGATTAAATCAAACCCTGACCCTGACTACCTTGGAGATAGTAGTCTATTAAGTTTCCTTAAAGATTATGGCTGGAGTGAACTTAAAATTAGATATCTGGGTGAACCATTATATACACTTATCATTGGCGGTTTTCTATTTCTGTATTCAGAACTTGCAGGCATCCCTATAATAATTTGCGGTGTCTCCGTATGGATACATGCCCTGATGCAATTAATGATCCCCAACAGCCTATTACGTCGGGAACTCGATCAAACTAAACAATTAACAAACTCAAATGAAATCATAACCAATCAAGTGAACGCGGATTAAAATTTATTTTATGGCACAAGAAAATCCCACAAAATCAGGTAAAAAAAATGCCGTATGGCTTTTCGGAATCCCATTATTGATTTTAGTAGTCTTATTTTTTTCTAAATATGCCTCTTTAAAATCAGGATTTAAATTCACAGCTAGCCAGTCTGCTCAGTTTGCACCTGAGGAATTGGACAATTTAGTTTCCATTTTTAACAGCAACAACGTAGCTGGAAAATGTGCAAGTAAGTATTTCTATGAATTTGACGATGAAAAATGGAATTATGATTCATTAAATAGACATATATAG
>CAIYVS010000782.1 GCA_903929655.1 uncultured Bacteroidota bacterium
CGTTTTTCTCTACAAATCTACAATGCGGGTAGCAGACGATGAGACGACAACATTTGGCGTGAACATCTGTTCCGCGCAATTTATTGTTCCACGCTAGTTTTTTCGCTTCGATTATTTAGCTACGATAAAAGGTGTTTGACAGAAGGAACGAGAACTACATTATTTTCCTTTTGCCGCCTGTGCTATTTTAAAAACGTTTTCTTTCATTCATCTATTGTTTATTTAAAATGTCTCGGCATGAAGCCAAGAGTAAAGACGAAGTCCCTAAAAGATCGTGGCGTAGTAGACAGAAAGATGCTACACAGTTTGCTACAAGTTACGTCGAAAGTTTAGTTGAAAAAGAAAAAGAAGAAGATTTGTCGTATACTTCCTCGTCGCCCAGTCAATACTATCCAGCTCAAGAAATGGATTCAGCTTCTAGTATTACCGGAAGAGAGGTAATGGTTGATAAACATGTATATAATAGTTGCATTTAATTATCATCAACAAATAGAAATTAAAATCATTATTATAGAAATTATCCACTTAAATATAACTTCTTTTAGATTGTTAATCAATCACCAGGGAATGATGTTGGTACTGATCAACCTTCTACATCATTTGATGATGAATCAGAGGTGACCTATTTTTAATTACATTTCGGTTGAATTCTAAATATTTATAAAAAAAACTTTCTTTTGTTTTATACATAGAAAGTGTTAACCGACGAGGCCATGCACGTTGATGATCATCAATTTGAAAGGGATATTCCTGATAACAATCCTTTTCAGAATAACGAGTCAATAGATTCTTATAAATGCAACACTTCAGATGAGGTTATATAATTTGCTTTTACCTGTTGACCAAATCTTCATATACACTCTATATTTTCTTCAGGTCGAAAGCGAGATTGAAGAAAATATTGAAGTGCCTCGCTCAATATATCTCCCTTTATTATGCATCGGATTCTATTTGAAGCACAAGCTGACCAAAGTAGCACTGGAAGCGCATCTCAACATTTTACGTCTGAATGAGAACTCTTATATTAAACGGATTTCAAGTGTCCACAACTTACTTTCCAAGTACCGATACCTAGAAACTGAAGTGACCAAGATCTATATTTGTGGGAAAAAAAGTTGTGGTGCAATCTTACAGCTAGATGCATTGAAAAAATGCCCATTGGCTAACCAGCCGTGTGGTCATAAACGAAAACCCACTATTTCTTCTGGAGGAGAGTGTTTCGTCATTCGGCTTCCTATAGAAAAGCAACTGATTCACTTCATCCAGCATGGAGGATTGGCAACGATCTCTGAAGAAGATCCCAATTATCGAGGAGATATAACTACTGGAGGACTCTACCGCAAATTGAAGATTGCCGGTGTTATCGATGAGCGCACCGTCACCATCCAACTAAATACGGATGGAGCTGAAATCTTTGAGGTTGGTTTTCGATAAATTATATATAATTTGAATATTTATATCTCTATGATGTTAAGATAAGCATACATTCATAAACAAATTAAGAAAATAAGTTGATTTTAC
>CAIYVS010000783.1 GCA_903929655.1 uncultured Bacteroidota bacterium
AACAGGAAAATAATTTCCACTATTGTCATTTATCCAGATTACTTTATTTCCAATCTCAACTGCTTCCAGGTTAGCCTTTAATGTTACTACTCTTTCGCGTCCATTCTGCTTGTTTCTGAATTTCATTATTGCTTCTTCAAGTTCTGATAATATTATCGGTTTGGGAAGATATGAGAGACCAACCATTCTAATATCTTTTATGTTCTTATCAATATGAGCAGTCGTAAAAATAACATCGAAATTAATTTCGTCTGTTTTTTTCAAAAGATCAAAACCGGTTTCAGTCCCCAATTCTATATCAAGAAAGACTAACTCAGGCTTAAATTCTGAAATTGCTACTAAAGCATCCTTGACATTGTGTACAACTGATAAAATTTGTATAGGTTCTTTTTGCTTTTTAAGAAGCTGAATTAGTTTGGTACTATATTTAGGATCGTCTTCTACTATAATACTTTTTATCATAACTAATATTAATTAAACTATAGAAACATACGGTAACAGAAATTCTACTAAGGTTCCGCTTGGTTTATTCTCGGTATTCATTACATCACGCATTTCATAAGACGCTTTATGCTTAAAATGCCATGTAATATTTATCAGCTTTTCGGCTAGGCTATTGCCAAAAGAAACACCTTCTTTACCTATTTCATGTTTTGACCTTCTAGCAACACTTAAACCAATGCCGTTGTCTTCAACCGAACATTTAATACAATCTTCATGTTTTTTGATCTTTATCTTCAAATCTCCACCAATATCCCTTTTAAAACCGTGCTTAATGGAATTTTCGATCAATACCTGAAACACCATAGGAGGTATGTACGTATAGGCGGCATTAATATCTTCATCAATTGCGATCTCATAACTAAATGAGTCAGCAGGAAATCTAAGTTTTTCCAAGTCTATGTACATTCTAATAACCTCCATTTCGGCTTCAATGGGTATAAGATTCTTAAAGGAATTTTCAAGAACTTGTCTTATTAGCCGATGAAATAATAAAAGATAATCGCTAGCTTTTTGTTTGTCATTATTTTCTATAAAACTGTTTATTGAATCCATTGCATTACTAATAAAATGATCACTCATTTGGGCATTAAGTGCTTCTTGTTTTACACACGCAATTTGCTGTTCAAACCTGTAATTTTTCCTTTTCCTCCATACATAAAACATCAGACCAGACAGAAAAAAGATTGAAATACTCGATATAATCCAAATGAGCTTCTGGCTTCTTTGTTCTTCAAGTTTTGCAGTGTTAATAATCTTATCTTTCTTAAGTGATACATTTTCTATATCTTTCTTTTCTGTTTCATATTTAACCTTCATTTGTGATATTCTTTCAGCCATGTTTGAATTGAACAAACTGTCCTTTAATTCCAAACTTTTATGTGCATAATTTGATGCTAAATTATATATCCCTGATTTTCTATAAATTTCAAATAGCATCAAATTATTTTCAAGTCTTTGCTTTAAAAATCCGGTTTGCGGGCTTATACTCAAGGCTTTTAATGCAACACCTTCAGCTTCCTGGATTTCATTTTCTTCTAAGTACAGTTTTGACAATCGAATAGAAGTTGTTAAAAAGCCATCTTTATCATTTGAAGTAATACACAAATCAAGAGCCTTTAAAAAGTACTTTTCCGAATTATTGTAATCTTTTAATTCAAAGTAAACTTGACCAATATTATCCGTGATTGTTGCTAATGTTTTTAAATGCCTTAGTTTTCTGTTAATATCCAATGCCTGTAAATAATTATTTAATGCCTTAGCGTACTCTCTTTTATAACGAAAAACATTCCCGATATTGTTCAATGACAATGCTATATTTGCAGAATCATTATTCACTTGTAATAGTTGCAATGCCATTTGATGGTAATGCAATGCATCATCTAACCGATTTAATTCTTTTAAAATATTACCCAAAGTAGAGTATGCTGCTGCCAAATCACGTGTATCTTTTTCTGATTCCAATATTTTAATTGCATCTAGAGTTACCTTAAAAGCTCGTTGAAAATCACCTTGATTTTTTAGCACTACGCCAATATTGATTAAAGTTTGTGCCAGGTATTTTTGATTATGTGTATTGCGAAAAATAAAGGTCGAACTATTATAAAATTCTAAAGCACTATCATACTTTGATGTTGCAGTATAGATAGCCCCAAGGCTATTAAGCGCCACAGCTAATTCATCTTGATTTGATGTGCTTTTTGCCAACAAAATAGTTTTTAATAAATAGGCTTTTGCTAATTGAATACTGTCCTGATCTATATATAAGTTAGATATAAGTCGAAAACTTTCTAATCGTCCTTGATTATTGTTTTGAATAGTCGCTAAAGAATCTGCCTTTAATGCAAACTTCAATCTTTCCTTTAAGGAATATTTATCGTCCTCAGCATTGCGTAAAAAAGTAGTTAATAATGCCTGTTGCGCTTGAAACATGGGCTTTTTGCTCTTGTTTTGGCAAGCAGTTAGGCAAATGAATATAAAAAGCCCCCCTATTATTCTAAGGTACGATGACATGGCTGGGGTATTTTTGTACAAAATAATAAAAAAACCACCCGAAATAATATTTTCGGGTGGCAGCAAAATCAAATTTTACTTAATGTACTAACATCATATCAATTCTGCTTGAGCTGGAATCTACAACATGTAGTTCTACATGCAATGGTAAATAACCGTCATGCCCAGCACTCAAATCCCAAACGCCGAGGCTCGGAATATGAAAAACACATACGCCGGTATTGTCTGTTATGCCTGTAAATGTATTAATACCATCCGTAAGTGTATCACCACAACCTGGTATTGGAACACCATTAATATCTACTATTTTATGGTTTATGATGATGATATCTCCATCCTCACCATCTGCCATTGTATAAATATTCGCATGCTTAGGCACCTTGTTTTTAGAGATGTTTGTTGCATTTTTTGAGCAACTATATACAAGTATACTACTCAACGCTACCATGAGCGCTATCTTATTTTTCATACGTTTTGATTTTGAGGGTAGGCAATAGCGGTCCGATGCCGTCGTTGACAGGTTTAGCAGACTTATAGCCTACCCGGAGTTAGAGAAAGTGGGAATGCGAGCCTGCAATTGGAAATACAGCTATTCAGTGGCCTTTTGAACTGCTTATTCCCTTTTCAGCATTCGTGCAGATCCGATTACAGGCTCTGTTTATTTGTAAGCTTTTTTTGCGCTTATCAGAACTACTCAACTAATCATCTTCCGGAACTTGTATAGTCTGAATTACTTACATTAATAAAGAGACATTATTTTATAAAAGTAAAACCAGAAAAATTATTACGGCACATTACCCTTCCTTTTTAGTAAAACCTATTTGTATATTGCATCATAGATTTTCTTCTTTATACACCACCAATTTGCTTTTATCTGGTTCACTGTTTTTTTAGTGAGTTGTGCTATTTCTTTATAGCTTTTTCCTTCTTCAATAATCAGATTAAAAAGTTGTGACTGGTTTGGTGTCATTTGAGAAATACAATATTGAAGTGCTTTCTCCAGCTCTTTAAAATGAGAGTCCCTGACTGCGTCAAAAGTGGAGTATTGCATCAAAAATGAATTATCATGTTTATATTCATTTTCATGTCCAGCTCCTGTATATAAAATGTTTTTTTTTCTTGTGCGTGCCCTTTGAGCTTCGTGGGCAATTGATACATATAAAAAACTCTTCACGTTTTCAATTTTGACAATTGAATATCTTCTTGCCACATTTTCAAAATTTGCTATGACTATATCATGAGCCCTTTCACGATCTTGTATATATTTCTTAGCTTTATTCAACATTTCGTAATAATATGTTTCAAACATTAAACCCATAATATGCTTTTCCTTTTCTGATAACTGGGAAGGAGAGGTTGTTTGGTTCTTATTCATACTGCCACATTTTAGTTTGAGGCAAGTTCAGATTGAAGAAGAAAATGACATGGGCTCCGCCCGGCTGAGCCGAAATTGGTGACATGAAAACAAAGAAAATGGCAATATGAAAAAAGGTGAACGATGGTTGCTGCCTCAACAAATTATTGACAAACTTGAAACAAGGTTTTCGGAGTACGGTGCTGCAAAAACCATGAATGAAAAATGGAGATACATCAAGGAATTTGTTCCAGACCTGAAACGGAAAGATTATCAATTATACACGTATTATGCCAGTGAAAGAAAATTGCCCGAAGACGCCACTGCTTTATACCGAGCTTTAAACAAAAGGAAAAAAGAGGAGAATGGTATATCTGTGAATCCAAGTAAGAATTTCCTGCACCTCCTATGTTATTTTGCCTATGATATGAATTGGGATGATACGTTGGAACTCTTAAAAATATCACCTGATAAAATTGAGAAAGTACTTCCCACTCGTTCACAGCTATCAAATGAAGAGTTAAGAGAAAAATTCAATAAGCAATTCTCTCCAATTCTTGCCAAGATCAGGGATTACATGTTGCGAGAAAACCTTTTGCGAGTAGACGAAGAATTGGAGAATGCGAAGACAATTGCAAGAGATAGTGACTATGATGAATATAATCTTGCCAAATTAGATTTGGAATTTGTGTGTTGTGTTCAAATTTATACTGTCATTTCCGGTAAGCCGTGGGAATTTTCTGAAGCAGATGAAATATTGACACAAGCTCTTTTCGTTTTTGAAGATCTTGATCTCACACCCGAAATTGGCACTATAAAACACGTGAAGGCTTTTATCAAATTACAAGAAGGTAATTATACGCTGGCAGAAACATATGCAGAGGATGCTTTATTACTTGTAAAAGACTTATATGAGTTAGTGAACCTTTATATCAATATGGGTAATATTCAAATGAAACTATTGAACTATGAAAAAGCTGAAAATTATTTTAATGAAGGCGTAAAATATGCAGAAAAACTAATTGCTAAAGAACCTCAAAATGAAGACTATTATTACAGCCTCACTGGTTGTTATGTAGGCAAAATGGACTGCAATAGTAATCAGGGCAAACATACAGAGGCGATTGCAAGCGGATATAAGGCTTTAAATGAGCTTAAAAGATTTGAAATTAATACTCCCTGTATAGAGTTGATTCTAAAGGCAAACATATTATACAAGCTGACTGAATTAATAGTTATGAAGGGTCAGTTTGAAGACGGCAAATGGAAAGAATATCTTGATACTGCAAAACGTATTTATATCCAATATGGTAATTACACTGCAGCTTTTATGTGTACAGATATGCTCGCCAGTATAGCATCAAAAAATGGGCAATTCGTACTGGCATGTACTATTTTCAGCGAAGTCGCACAAAATATTGACAATATAGAAGGGTTAAACCCGCTTACAATAGCCTACTTCCTTAACCGGCATTTGTTATACTTAATTGATGTTGGTAACAATGAAGAGATCAAGATCATTTCCGAAAAATTGCTCAACCTCATTAGAGACAATAAACTTGACACCTATGTAAGTCACGTACACGAATTCTATGCGATGTTGCTCCTTCACGAAAATGATATTGAAAGAAGAGAGACATACATCCGACAGCATATTAAAACATGTTGGGAAATCTATAATTATGAGAAACAGGTAGAACAGCAGTTGATCATACTTGCACATATTGCCGACTGTAATGGGTATTTGGGAAACGACTGGGAGACGCTTAACATTTATCAAAAAATTGCGAAAAATTATGAGGAGTTGGGATTGCTTAGCCCGCTATCGGAAACATTACTTAAAATAATTAAAATCAAAACGACTTTAAATTTTCCTTCTGATACAATTGAGCCTATTTATAAGAAATTAATAGCACAGCTTGAAGGAACAGAATTCTACTATTACCAAGGAATCATAAAAAGAGATTACGCTACTTTTTTATATAATACAGGTGATTTTGAAAAAGCACAGAAATACTTGGAAGAAACTATTTACTTCTTTCAGAAATATAAATTGTTTCAAACCGGAGAAATACAAACATTGCTGGATGCACTAAAAATTAAAAATATGTTATCAGTGCGATCTGAATATACTTTTAACCAGCTAGTTAGCAGATTATATTATGACAGATTAAGCGACACGTCCCCTAATGAAGAAACCATACGTTATTGGTACAGTAAGAACAGGTTTTTACTGTTAAGAATATTTTACAGGTATATAGACTTAAAGGTTTTTCTTTTTACAGATGATCAGGAATTATGCCAAGAAGTATCTGCACGATTTGGGTGGCTTTTTACTTTTACTACTGCCTTATTCGATCAGATGGAAACTATCGGCGGCGACATTGAAGATTTTAGCTTCCCTTTCAGGAGCTATGACAAAGCATTGGATGGAGATATTTTACATGACAACAAAATAGACGAATATCTTTCTTCACAAATTGATCCTGATAAATTGACAAACTCATTAATAGAGGAGAAGAGCCTTAAAGTAACTGAGCATTATCAAGTTGTGGAAAGTACAGACAATACTCTCGAGGGAAAAAAGTACTATGTCATGGGCTGGACTTTTGATATGCCAGATTTTATTTACAGTTACATACAGAAAAATACTGCTCAAAATATAATTACTGGTAATTATTTCTTTCTACCTATTACCAGATACGCCGGTTTTGACAAACAGTTACAGGATATGCATTGGGCTCACCAATGTGGATTTATGCCTCTTTATTTAAATGTAAGGTTTACCTCAGACAATTTGCTAATCCTCCACGAGGTATTTGTCAATATTCCCTTTGATGGGTGCAGCGACACGTTGCAAATAAACAAAACAAAAAATCTTTTATTTTCCCTGTTTCAAGCAACAAAAGATAGCGCAAAATATGTTTTAAGTAATTTTAAAATAGAAATGGACAAGTTATTTGATGATCTAAGTAACTATATCTCTATCGGAGTTATACTTGT
>CAIYVS010000784.1 GCA_903929655.1 uncultured Bacteroidota bacterium
AGCATAGCCCAATCCGCATTTTTCTAATATTTTTCGCAAACCTACATGAAATCTTAGTTTTAAAATATTTTTCACGATTTTTACCTCTTTAACAATTTAAGCTTTTTGCAAATTGCCCCAGGCTGTCAGTTCTATTATTCCATTTCCTCCCATCTCCTACTGGTCTGTGTTATCAGCATGCGATACTGTGTACATGGACGATAAGGAGCATTTTGAAAAAATGAGCTACCGCAACCGCTACTATATACCCGGAGCCAATGGCATCATACATCTCAGCGTCCCGCTTATCAATGGGCGTAATCAAAGGGCAGTGATGAAGGATATTAAGATATTTAATAAAGAGCGCTGGCAACTGCAGCATTGGCGCAGCCTGGTATCGGTTTACAAACGTTCGCCCTATTTTGATCATTATGAAAACAGCCTTGAAAAACTATTTATTACAGAATACCATTTTCTTGCAGATTTTAACCTGGCCACCATTCATTGGCTGAAAGAAAACCTGGCAGTCAGGTTTAAAGAAGAATTTGCTGAAACCTACCTTGAGCAGTATGATGAAACTATCACCGACCTGAGAAGTGTAAAACCCGCGCATGGGAAAAACCTTGTTCCCGGCTTTCCTCAATATGTCCAGATGTTCAGCGAAAGAAATGGTTTTGTGCCGGATATGTGTGTATTGGATCTCTTATTTTCAGAAGGCCCTTATACCATGAAATGGATAACAGGTAATAAATCGCAAATATTAAATTCCAAATTCCAAGGGTAAATATTAAATTCCAAATAACTACATCCCCATTCTCATTTTCCAAACCCCGAGCATGGCTTCCTTCACAATGCCTTTCGACATTTTGGAGACACCTTCTTTACGGTCTATAAAAGTAATGGGGACTTCTTTTATTTTAAAGCCCAGCTTCCATGCCCTGTATTTCATCTCTATCTGGAAAGCGTAGCCTACGAACTTTATTTTGTCCAGCTTCAGTGTCTTTAAAACATTTTGTTTGTAGCATACAAATCCCGCTGTGGGGTCTTGTACCGGCATCCAGGTAATGAGTTGGGTATATAGAGCACCACCTTTAGATATGAAGATCCTGTCCCATGGCCAGTTAACAACCTTTCCACCTCTTACGTAGCGGGAGCCCACTACAAGATCGGCACCCGCTGCGCAGGCTTCGTAGAGGCGTACAAGATCTTCGGGATTATGAGAAAAATCGGCATCCATTTCGAAGATGTATTGATAATCTCTTTGTAATGCCCACTTAAAACCATGTATATATGCTGTACCTAAACCTAATTTGCCTTTTCTTTCTTCAATAAATAAACGATCCCGGAACTCGTTTTGCAGAGATTTTACAATACCCGCAGTACCATCGGGGGAACCATCATCAATGATGAGTACATGGAAATTACCAGCCAATGAAAATACCTTCCGGATAATTTT
Organism: uncultured Bacteroidota bacterium; assembly: GCA_903929655.1. GTDB lineage: Bacteria > Bacteroidota > Bacteroidia > Chitinophagales > Chitinophagaceae > JABDGU01. Next base: position 1,436 of record CAIYVS010000784.1, read on the forward strand.
TTCAATATTTTCCTTCTCGTTGTAGGTGGGTATGATGACCAGTTTATCCAAAAGCGTAAAAAATTATAAACGTCAAATCTAATAAAATAAGCAGAATGATTTGATAAATAAATAGTGTTAAAGTTTAACTTTTGATTTTCTTTAGTTTCAGGTTATTCAATATCTCAGATATCTTTTGTTTTGTATGTAAGGAAAAATCGGCCTGCATCATCCAGTCGTAATATTGAGGTTCTATGGTAAAAATTTCTTCTACTTTCCTGCCTTTGTACTTACCGAAGTTAAAAACAGGCTGTCCATCCTTAATAATAATACGCCTTGCATAGTCAACATATTGTTCAGGATTGGAAAAATTATGTAATGCCAGCACATCATTTACCAGTTCGGGGTATTTATCCAGTTGGGCTTCAAGTATTTCTAATGTGGCGCTTATATCGGCTTCTGCATTATGAGCATTTTCCATTTGTTTATGGCAATAAAAACTATAAGCTGCACTGAGGCTGCGGCTCTCCATTTTAAAGAATATCTGTTGCACATCTATCATATGCCTTTCCGTAAAATCAACATTGATACCTGCTCTCAGAAATTCTTCGGCCAGCATGGGGAGATCAAATTTGCTGGAATTATACCCGCCCATATCGCAGCCTTTTATCCATTCAAATAATTCATGAGCTATATTTTTAAAGAAGGGGCTGTCTTTTATGTCTTCATCTTTAATGCCATGAAAAACAGTGCTTTCGGGTGGTATGGGGATGCCGGGGTTAATGCGCCTTACATAGGTCTCCCGCTTGCCATCAGGACTTAGTTTTATAAAAGCCAGTTCTATGATCCGGTCTTTGGCGTGGTCTATGCCTGTGGTCTCCAGATCGAAAAAAACAATAGGCCTTTTTAATAACAGCTGCGACATGCGTTTTGTATATAAATTATGAATCCTGTTGCGAACATAAGACATTCCAGTTAATTCCATCGAAAGTTCCTGAGCTCATTAATAAGAGAAACACAGGTTTGGGGCTTTTGTCCAGTTTTTGCTTTATTTCATCTTCTAATGTTTCCTTATTATCGACAACCTGAAGGTCTGCACGCTGAAAGTGTTTTTTTACGGTATCGGCTTGCAAATTGGGCAGGCCTTTCAGTTCCAGGGCATGGTGGCTGAAATAGACGATGGCATTGTCAGCTTGTTCCATACTGCCGGCATATTCTGAAAGAAACTGTTCATTGAGGCTACTGAAAGTATGCAGTTCGAAACAGGCAATAAGGTAGTGTTTTGGGTAGGCTTCCCTTACGGCGTCCAATGTGGCTTTTAACTTGGAAGGCGCATGAGCAAAATCCCTGTAGACAAGGAGTTCTTTGTTTTCAACTATTTTTTCAAGGCGGCGTGCTGCCCCGCTGAAAGACTTTATCGCATCATAACAATCGTTTTTGCTTAATCCTAATTGTGTGCAAACGGCAAACGCGGCCTGCATATTCAGCAGGTTATGGCTGCCGAAAACTGATAGTTTCAGGGGGCCGTTTTCTGTGTTCAAAATGGCATCGCCATTATCGTAGGTATAAGAGGGCATGCCATATGGTATGGCTTGCAAATGCCCACCAGAGCTTGCAACAACTTTTCGCACTTCGGCATCTTCATTGTTGTAATATAATGTTGCACCGGCTTGCATGCCTTGCAGGTACTGCTCAAACTGGCTGCGGTAAATATCATAAGTTGGGAAAACATTGATATGGTCCCAGGCAATGCCGCTTAATACGGAAATATGGGGATGGTAAAAGAATATTTTAGGCCTTTTTTCTTCGGCCGAAGCAGGGTATTCATCGCCCTCCAGTATTATGATAGGGGCTCCTGATAATTTAACAGATTGTTCAAAGCCTGCCACCTTAGCGCCTACCATATAGTCGAAGTCTATATTGTGTTGCCTGAGTATGTGCATGATCATGGAGGTTATGGTGGTTTTACCATGACTGCCGGCTATTACTATTCTCTTTTTTTCTTTACTGAATTCATATATGTATTGCGGGAAAGAATATATTTTAAGACCTAATCTTTTCGCTTCCAATAGTTCGGGATTATCTGCCTTAGCGTGCATTCCCAGCACTACGGCATCTATGTCTTTATTTATTTTTTCGGGAAACCAGCCTGATTTTTCGGGTAAAATACCTGCTGCTGCCAGGTTGGTTTTGGCAGGGTCATTAATTTCATCGTCACTTCCTGTTATTTTATTTCCCTGCTTCAGCAGGGCCAGGGCTAATTGGTGCATTACTGCACCACCTATGGCTATAAAATGTATATACTTCATGAATTTTTGTTATCTTCGCAGAAATGTTATCTTCGTACAAAAGTAACAGAGGTTTTTACTATTTTTGATCCAGACAAAGATATTTATGCAGGTATTTTCAAAAATCAGGCGTATCGCCCCCATAGTAGCTATTATCGCACTCACAGTGTTAGCCTCTTGCTCTGCGGGCAAGAATAGCAACAAGTACGGGTGTCCCAACCATTTGAGGGCATCGTCTTTTTCTAATTAATAGCTTACTATTTATATGAAATTTATTCAGGTTGGCATTTATGCCAGCCTTTTCTTGTTATTTTACAAATAATACCGATTGAACATCTAAATTGGTCATGGCTAAAGCCGGAAAATCTATGCTCTTTTTCCCCAGCTTGAAAGCTG
>CAIYVS010000785.1 GCA_903929655.1 uncultured Bacteroidota bacterium
ATTTTTTACTCGATTAATTTCAAGAGCTTGCAGAAAAACTACCTATCAGTACATATGGTTATTTATCCTTACAAAGGTAATCAAAAAAAATATAGCGATTGTTCTATTATAATTGGATTAGCTAAATTGAGACAGCATCATTGATCCAAATGAAATCGCAACTTGATAGAATTGGAACGACAAGACTTTTTATTATTTTGAATTAATGACTAACTGAACAACCTTTTCACCGTTTCCTGTGTGTATCCACAATACGTAAATGCCCGCTGGCACATTAAGGCAGATTTGTCTGTTCACATCCCCATTTGTAGCTTCAACAAAATCACTATACACAATTTGTCCAAGCATACTAAACACATTAATGACTGCATTCCTACCATTTGTATTTCCCGACAATGTAAAGGTTCCTGTATTGGGATTCGGATAAATGGTGAACATATTGTCCTCAGTATTGATTTTTATTACTCCTGTACCAACACCTGGATTTATCAATATTGTCCCGCTGTCACCTATAGCAATTGCTTTATTCGGCTGTAAAATAATTTTAGTGAGTACTTGAGTAGTGCCTGAACTTTCCTGTATCCAGGTATTCCCGCCATTTACAGTCTTAACGATAAACCCGCCACTACCTACAGCGTATAAGGTATCTGAATCTACGTACCTGATACAGTTAATGGAATATCCACTTATACTATCTATTTGATTCCAGTTTACACCCCCGTCAACCGCTTTAAATATTTCGGAATACCTAGGAGTGTTTGTTTGGCTGTTACTTACATAGAAGCCAAGCATTGAAGTGGGGAAGCAACCTGAATTAATTGTATTAGGCACATTGTTTAATAGAATCGGCCAGCTTATTCCTGCGTCAACTGATTTGAAAACTTCCGGGCCATAACCTCCAAAACCAATGATGGTCGTACTATTTAAATATTGAAAATCGGTCGTGATAAGTGGTAATATTCCACTATTCCCATTAGTGGAATCTACCCATGTAAGACCGCCATCAAATGTATGTCCCCAGTGTTGCCCCCTCAAATAAATCCATTCACTTACAGAATTCATGTGAAACAAGTTCCCAATGTCATAGTGCTTCTTTATTTTTATCCAGTTGCTGCCACCATCATAAGTTTTATAAATGGTATCTGAATTTGAACTGCTTATTACAACTCCTGTATCGGCATTCAAAAAATCAATTCCTGCAAGCCCTCCCTGCCTTTTACTGAGTATTGCAGACCAATGATATCCTCCATCTGTAGTTTTTAAAACCAAAGAATTTGTCGTAGTATCCATCGGTTTACTAGTAAGAATATATCCTGTTATCGGATCAGGAAATACAATCTGCATTAAAGGGTTTTGTGTACCTGAATTAATTATTGTCCATTGTCCTTTTGCATCATGCGAAATAAGACTGATAAGTATTATCAAACTGCACCGGAAATATTTCATAGAATCACAATTTTAGTATTTTATATTGGAGACTCCCGGCAATTATGAAGTAGAGACCTGCAGGCAAATTCTGCATGCCTATTTCATTTCTGCCCTGTCGCAGGTGTGTTGTTGACATTAACGCTCCAATACTATTAATTAGTCTTGCTTCCATCGGTAACTTTGTGTCCAAGTATATTGAGTTTGAAACAGGGTTAGGGAATATCATCAAATCATTCCTTGATTGAATTACTGAAATACCCGTTGGTTGATTGAGAGATAAATTGTCAATTGTTAAAAATGAACAAAAGCTACTATCGGCGCAATCTCCACCGGCCGTATTTGAATGGGTATTCCTGGGAAATATATTTATCGTAACGCTATCGGGTATTTGCGTGCTGAAATAATTAACAGTGCAATTGAAAGGAATATACAAATCACTTTTTGTTAAATTAGCCTCCCCCGACCCAATAGTGTCTGGTTGGGCTAATGCAATATTCCATTTCGTAAGAAACATCTGAACTATCGCTGTATCGGGGCCATTTGACAAATTATTGTCTATATATTCATAGTATCCTTTTAGGCCTCCATATCTTTGCGAAATAGATGCCTTTTGGCTTACCCAATCGTTAGTATATGAATACCATCTGGATAATTTCAATGCAGATACGCCGTTTTCTGCGTTGGTATCCCGCCAGGTGCCTATTAAACTATTATTTGGTGAGTTGTTAAAAAATGTGTGATTATCCCAGTTATATAATCTGTTTTTCCCCAAACTGTCAATGTACCAATTCTCAAAGTCCAAATTCGTTGCCTGTGCAATTGTCAAAATTGCTGTAAAATTTGAGATACAGATAAAAATGATTTTCTTCATAGGATACTATTTCATACGAAGTTCCACCAAAAAATAATTCTAAAAGAGGACAATACTGCTTATTTGCAGGACATTTTGCTAAAATAATCCAGCACATATCTCTATAGACGACGATATTCAAATAAAAGTTAGAGAGATAGCAAATAAAACACTCGGATATATATGATTACATATCGCCATGCATTCAAGATTATGATTAAATTATTTCACTTTCAGCGTACTCGCATTAATGGCAACAATAATAGTACTCACCGCCATTAAAGCTGCCCCCACTGCAGGGCTTAATAAAATACCTTGTTTATACAAAACCCCTGCAGCCAATGGCAGCGCCACTACATTATAACCTGTTGCCCAAATTAAATTTTGAATCATCTTGCGGTGAG
>CAIYVS010000786.1 GCA_903929655.1 uncultured Bacteroidota bacterium
CCTGCTCATCCACTTTTCCCCCAAGTTCTTTTTGCAGGGAGGTAACAGATTTATCCGTAATGCCGCAGGGAATGATATAATCAAAATAACGCAGATCAGTATTAATGTTAAAAGCAAAACCGTGCATAGTTACCCACCTGCTGCAGCGTACCCCCATTGCGCAGATTTTGCGCTCTTTGCCCGGCAGATCCGGGTCCAGCCAAACGCCGGTTGAACCTGGCAACCTGTCTCCTTTTATACCATAAAAAGATAAGGTCCTGATAATCACTTCTTCCAGGCTGCGCATATACTTACCCAGATCTGTAAAAAAAAGCTCCAAATCCAGTATCGGGTAGCCCACTATTTGCCCGGGGCCATGATAAGTTATATCCCCTCCCCTGTTCGTCTTATAAAACGAAACATTCAGCTCCTTCAGGCGGCTATCGCTCAGCAGCAGGTTTTCCATAAAACCGCTCTTACCTAAAGTATACACATGAGGGTGCTCACAAAAAAGCAGGTGATTCTTTGTGCTCTTAGCTTCTGTAATTGCATGCCCGGCATATCTTTCAGCCTTTATTTCCAGGTTTTCCTTCATCAGAACTTCCTGCATTTGCCAAGCTGCTCCATACTCAATATTGCCCAGGTCCCGGAAAAAGATTTTTTGCATATTTGATAAATGAATTGCAATTTACAACAGTATAACAAAATCACGCCTTTTTTAACGCTCTATTATAGGTCTGATTAGCTTTTTATTAACAGCAAAACAATTAGATTTGTAAGAATTTAATTTTTTTTATTATTATGTTAAAATTCATGAAGAATAAGATCCTCATACCGTTAGTAGTGATCGGAGCGCTGGCAGCGTTTTTCTCTTTCAGATATGGCGGCGGTGACGGGCAATCTACCGAGGAAAGGAGAACACTGATCATGGAGTCAGTAGTGAAAGCAGTGCAGCAATACCATTATTCACCGCGCGATATCAATGATTCATTTTCAGACAGGGTATATCATAAAGTGCTGGATGAAATGGACTATGAAAAGAAATTCTTTACCCAGAAAGATATCAATTCATTGAAAAAATATGAGTTCAAAATAGACGACGAGATAAAGAATGGCTCCATTGATTTCTATGATAAATTAGATGCCATCTTTACAAAACGTATAGATGATGCAGACACTTTCTATAAAGAAATACTAAAAACCCCTTATACATTTAAGGGCAATGACAAAGAAGAACTGGATGGTGCAAAACTCGCTTACGCAAGTGATGACGAGGCGCTGAAAGACCGCTGGCGCGAATATCTTAAATATAAAGTACTGGCCAAATACGTGGAACTGGAAGATGACAGGGCCAAAAAAGACACCGCTAAAAGCGATGTTGCCAAAAAAGAACCACGCAAAACAGATGCGCAACTGGAAACTGAGGCCCGCGAAAGTGTGCGTAAAAACCAGCAAAATTATTTTAAAAGGCTGCATAAATGGAAGCCAGAAGAACGTTATGCTTTATTTGTAAATGCAATAGCTACCAACGAAGACCCACATACCGATTATTTCCCGCCTGTGGAGAAACAACGTTTTGACGAAGAAATGTCAGGAACATTTTTTGGTATAGGCGCGCAATTAAAAGATGATAACGGTAAAATAAAAATAGCTGCTGTCATTACCGGCAGCCCTTGCTGGAAACAGGGAGAACTGAAAGCCGGTGACGAAATAACCAAAGTAGCCCAGGGAGAAAAAGAGCCTGTAGATATACAAGGCTACGAAATAGAAGATGCTGTTACCCTGATACGTGGCCCCAAAGGAACCGAAGTAAGGCTGACAGTAAAAAGAGTGGATGGCTCGGTTAAAGTGATCCCTATCATAAGGGGAGAAGTACTTGTAGAAGACAAATTCGCAAAATCAGCTATTATTAAAAGTAATGATGGACCTGTCGGATACATTTACCTGCCGGAATTTTATGCCGATTTTCAGGGGATAAATGGCCGCAGGTGCTCAGATGACATAGCTACAGAAGTAACAAAACTAAAAAACGCCGGAGTAAAGGGTATTATACTAGATCTTAGGTATAATGGCGGCGGTTCCCTGAATGATGTAGTGGAAATGGCAGGCCTTTTTGTGGGCCGTGGCCCTGTGGTACAGGTAAAAGGCACTAATGAAGCTCCTAAAACATTGATATCAGGTAAGGATGCCATATACAATGGCCCGATGGCAATTATGGTGAACCAGGGCAGTGCTTCGGCCTCTGAGATATTGGCTGCCGCAATGCAGGATTATAAAAGAGCCGTGATCGTAGGTTCTCCTACTTATGGCAAAGGCACAGTGCAAAAGATCATGCCACTGGATGAAATGATAGATCCCCTCACCCGCATGAGAATGCAGGCTGATGCACTTGCCGCTAATAAGACAGGCTCTGCTGGCGGTTCTATCGGATCATTAAAGATCACTATCCAGAAATTTTACCGCATTAACGGAGGCTCTACCCAATTGAAAGGCGTAACACCGGATATTAACCTCCCTGATCCTTATGCATTACTGGAATCAGGGGAACGTAATGACAAAGCCGCTTTGCAGTGGGATGAGATCGCACCATCCACATACAAGCCGGTGCCCAATGCTCCAAACATCAGCGAACTTGCCACTATCAGCAATAGCAGGGTAGCTGCTAACCCCACCTTTAAGCTGATAGAGGAAAGTGCAGTGAAAATAAAGAAACAAAAAGATGACAACCTGGTTTCTTTGAACGAAACCGAATACCGTAAAGAAATGGACGAAGCCAATGTAACTTCCAAAAAACTGGAAGAAGTACAAAAGAAACTTACTCCGTTTGAAATAACAAACCCTAAGGAAGACCTGGCAAGAATAGATGCAGATAGTACATCAATTGCCAAAAATAATGACTGGATGAAAAACCTGAAAAAGGACATCTACATTACCGAAACGGTTAATATTATTAATGATATGGTTAAGTCCGGCACCTATATTGAAACCGGCATGAAATAATAAAATAGCAGGAATAAGCATATTTCCTTATTCCTCTTGTTGTAAATACTTTCTAAATGAAGAATCCTGCCTTATGTGCAGGATTCTTCATTTAATAAAAGGGATTATTATTACCTTTGAAGCCGATCTGATGACAAAGCTGGATTCTATAAATACGGTTCTGAGAAGGCAATCTTTTTACATATTGCTTGTCTTCTTTGCGTTCTTGTCTATTTGTTGCAAAGCTCAAACAACCGATACCACCGCAGTCCACGTCCAAAAAAAAATAACTGACACCTTAGCGAGTAGCAATCAGGTTGCCGCGGATAGCACACACAAGGTTGCAGATAGTACGAAGCAGATTGCCGTAGTAATGAAACCTAAAATATTTCAACCCATACCTAAAAAAGCAGGTTTGTTTTCTGCTATACTACCCGGTGCAGGACAATTTTATAACAGGCAATACTGGAAAATACCGATCATTTACGGAGGTCTTGCAGTTGCAGCTTATTTCATAAATGACAACCTTAATAATTATCTCGATTTCAGGCAGGCCTATATCAGCAGCATCAACAATTCCAACCGCACAGACAAATATGCCAAGCTGTATTCAACAGCACAATTGCAGATATTGCAGGCCGATTACTCAAAATATCTGGATCTTACCGTACTATTTACAGGCATAGGATATATTGTCCAGATTTTAGATGCCGTAGCTTATGCCCATCTTCACAATTTCGACATATCAGAAGACCTTTCCCTGAGAATAAAACCCGTGGCTTTTCCCCAGGGAGCCGGGATCGGATTGGTTGTCAATTTTAAATAAAGAAACAAAGATCAAATAATTTAACTTTGCTGCATGCTGCATAGCAAACCTAAAGAAGATAACTATTTACATAAAGGACTCAGGAAACAACTGGTACAGACATTACGCGAAAAAGGAATAAAAGATGAAAAGGTACTTGCTGCAATAGAAGCCATACCCCGCCATTTTTTTCTTGATCCCGCATTTGAACGGCAAGCTTATGAAGACCGTGCTTTCCCCATTACAGCAGGACAAACCATCTCGCAACCCTATACCGTTGCCTACCAGACCCAATTGCTGGAGATCAAAAAATTTGATAAGGTGCTGGAGATAGGCACCGGCAGTGCCTACCAGGCATGTGTACTTGCCGAGTTGGGAATTGCTGTTTTCACCATCGAACGGCAGAAAGAACTTTATGATTTTGTAGGACAATTTTTCTTCCTTAAAAAATATCCCAATATCAAACGCTTTTACGGAGATGGTTTTGAAGGGCTGCCCACTTATGCCCCTTTTGATAAGATCATTATTACTGCTGCTGCACCTTTTATCCCGCCCAAATTGGTGGAACAACTAAAACCGGGAGGCATCATGGTATTGCCGGTTGGGGATGATAAAGGACAAAAAATGCTGCGCATCACCAAAGACAAAGAAGGCAAAGTGCAGGAAGAAGAACTCGGTAATTTTTCGTTTGTACCCATGCTGGAAGGCAAAAACAAATAATCCCCTACGGAAATTTAATCCCATTATAGGCATTCACATCTGCATAAGGTATGGTGGAATGATAGGTATTATTGATATTGCGGATGATCTCGTTCGCTATCAATGCATAGCCTTTGGGGGTAAAATGAAGCCCGTCTAAAGAGAAAGCCCCTCCTGCAATATATTGTGTGGAGAAATTCACCCCATTAAATGCAATCCCTTTTTGCATGCTTGCTATAAAAGCATTGATGTCTGCATAAGCAAGATTATATTTGGCTGCTGCCGCCTGTATTGCCTGGTTATAAGCATTGGTATAGGCGGTGATATTGGCGACCTTAGCGCGCGTCAGCACATATTTGGTAGGTATGGGCACCCTGCTACCCCAGCCTGCACATTTTATAGAATCATTTGCAGTAAGCAGTATAAACTCATCAGGATATATCTGACGGGTAATTTGGTTTCCGGCAACATAATCCGTGATGACAAAATAATTAGAACCTGCCTGGAAATTCATAGTGCTATACAACGCCCACTGTGTATTCAGTGCAACAGCAGTTGGAGCATCCAATACTAGGCCCTTTGGTGCTATGGCGTTGAAGAGTGGCAGATATGATATGGAAGGAATATTGATAAGCACACCCTTAGCCCCGTTTTTTGTCAGCGAATCGACTACCGTATTATAAACAGTTCTGAAAACCGTGGAGTCGGAAATATCCTGCGGTCCGGTGCCTGGCACATTCGCTATACCGCCTGCTATTGCATACGCTAATACATCATAGGGACCTAGCCAACAGCTAAAGAAAGTATGCCCCAATCTTAAAGCTTCAACAAGTGGCGTTTCAGTTGCAGGATTTGTAAAAAAACGGATAGACCAGGGATTTGTGTTTCCATAACCCGCAGATAAATAATCTGTGCATTTAATACCCGGAACACCTACATTATTGAAGGGCCCCTGTAATGCTACAGAGGCATGGCAACCAAGCGTATCTATTGTGTAATTGATCGGGGTCAAATTGGGCCCGATACAATCTGTATCTATTCCCAATACCAGTTTGGGCATCGGAAAGCCTGCATCCTTTGGCAAAAGAGGCTGTACAAAATTACCGCCTCCCACCTGGCTGAACTGCGCGGCAAGTATGGCCGGGTAAGAATTTTGCTGCCCGCTCCTGCAAAGCGAATTATCAGCAAAACCTGCTGTGAAATTAGTGCCCACTGCCAGGTATTTTGAAAACGTTGCAGTACCTGCCACCGGTTTGGTAGTAGTAAGATTGGGCTTACAGCCTGCAACAAGCAAAGCAGCTATAGCGAGTATGGTATAAATTCGTTTCATTCCAAATTCGTTTTGTCTTATCAGAAATTATAGCTTGCTCCTATACAGGGACTCAATGCCTTGGTTTGATAAGTGCCTGATAAACCCGCAAAATCAAAAGATGCATTGCGTTTGTCTGTTGTCACATATTCAAAGGCAGCCACCAGGTTCAGTTTATGATTCCATTTATAGCTCAGGCCTCCCGTTAATACAATACGGTTGGCATCCGGCAGATCGGGAGAAACAAAACCGTCTGTAACAGGCGTGGGGTCATAAGCGCCACCAGCCATAAGCGCCCATTTATCACTCAGCTCATAGTGAGCTCCCAAACGAACGGCAACTGCGTTTTTATAATGACGCGGTGAATGATTGTCTGTTAAAAGCTGGGTATGATTGCTGAAATCAAATTTAAGGGAGTCTATAGAGCTCCAGCCCACGTAGTTAATATCGGCTTGCACAATTAATTTCTTAGTGGCATTTACAGCTACACCAAATGATAGCACTTGTGGCAAAGGCAAACTGGTTCTGAAATTGGTACCATCGGGAAACATATCTGCAATAGAAGCCGGTATATCCCTAAACTTTGCATCACCGCTGATCACTTTCATCGTTACTGTGGAGCGGTAACTTAACCCCAATTGCAGCCAGCTAAGCGCCTGTGCATGTACACCTATATTAAAACCCACACCACTGGCCCTGCCCGTAAGCTCAGACGATGCATCCGTACCACCTGCCTGGCTTTGCACAGGCACTGCGGCCTGTACATCCACATTACCAAAGGCATAAATAAAACCACCCCCAACAGAAAATTTGTCATTGATCTTGTAGCTGATAGTGGGTTGCAGATAAATGGCCTCCAGGCTGCTGGACCTGATGGCATAACGCCCTGTCCAGTCATCATCCCATTTTATACCGCTGCCAAATGGCGTATAGATACCGAAACCAAAACCTATGCGCTTATTACTTTTGGAAGGCCCGCCAATATAAAAATTGAAGGGATAAAATACCTGTGCCTGCGTGCGTGCAGAATAGGTGCCCGAAGTGTATTGAACATTGGGCATCAGCGCAACGAGGCTTGCATAGACCTGGAAACCATCCATACTGGACATACCCGCTGGATTGTAAAAAATGGTGGAGATATCCCAGGGATATGCTGTGCCGCTTCCGCCCATAGCCAGTTGGCGCACGCCCTGCAGGTTCAGTTGAAAGCCCGCTCCAGATGCCATTATGGAGCTTAGCAATATGGAAATATATGTCAGGTAAAGTTTCCTCATAAAGTACAGGTATGATATTAGCGGAATCTTATCAAACTAAGTTTTCAGTAAATTAAGACATTTTGGGTTTATTGCATAATTCGGTACTTAGTCATTAGTCGTGAGGTGTATTGTGTCAAATATTAGTGTGCCGCCTTTCTTTCATAAAGCGGCAGGCCCAATGCCTTCGCAGCCGATGCTGCCAGCGCCTTCCCTTCATCGCTGAAGGGCCAGTAATAGAGGGCCTTGATGGGATGGTCTTTTCTTATCTTCTCTATGGCTTCTGCACCCACTTTCTTTGCCAGGCCTTTTCTCCTGTATTCCTCCAGTACAGAGGCTGAGCACAGGTAGATAGCCTCATACACCTGCCCCGGTTTTGTTTCCTCATACAACTGCTTTTCAGAGATGGCACCCTTTATAAACCGTTCCATCACATCATAAGTAGTGGGTATCAGCAATATCCATACCACAGGCCCATCCCCTTCTACATACTCCGACATCGTGGCCGGGTGTATCTCTCTCAATCTTGCTATTACGTTTTCATCCACATCCAGTTGTTCGGGGTCGTTCTTTACATCAAAGAAGGAGCCCACTAATTGGAGCATGCGTTGGAGATTATCAGACATATTGCTGAGCTAAAGTTCGGGGTAATTTAAGAAGAAAACAAAATAGCAATGCTTTACTTTAAAAACATTTGCATTAAATTGCAATAGAAGCGCAAGAGTCTAAAATGCTTATTAATAATCAAATTTAGCAAGCTTCAAACGGAATCATAAATATGAAAACAGTTTTCGACAAGGCAACAAGAGATGAACTGATTGGCAGGATCAGTTCACTAAATGAACATAATACTGCCCAATGGGGTAAGATGAACCTGTACCAAATGCTAAAACATTGTACCTTATGGGAAGACATGATGCTTGGTAAAAAAAATTACAAACAGGCATTTATTGGTCGCTTGTTCGGTAAAATGGCCCTAAAAAGCTTGACAAATGATGAAAGACCTTTGACGCGGAATACACCTACCCTTCCCGAATTGAAGATAAAAGAGAATGGCAATGTTTCATCCGAGAAAACGAAATGGATAGCCCTAATAGAACAGCACGCGCTCGAAACACCTGCAGAGATCATGCATCCTTTTTTCGGTAAAATAAACAAGGAACAGATCGGCTACCTGGTTTATAAACATACCGACCACCACCTCCGGCAATTCAATGCTTAGACAATAATGTATGTATGGCGATCATATCCATGGTCGCCATACATACCGGACAACGCTCGCATCAACAAAAATGAAAATTGTTTAGCCTACATACGCGAAGGTGAAATGGACCATGAATTATCCGGATTCAATACTACATACATGGTATATACATTAGCCGGGAATGTAACCTGAGCACTATTTCCCATTCCATTGGTATTTAAAACCTGGCCCGGATTAAAATTACCAAATGCCACGCAGTAAGTGGGTTGAGGGCTAAATGCGAGTCTCATATTAGGTTGTGCCTGTGTAACGAATGTGCCTGCGCCTGACATACCAATACCTACAGATGCAGTATTCATTGGAATACTAGCTGTCTCATTTATATACAATGAACCCGCAGGTGAGCCTGTTCCCTGCCCTTCAAGCATAAAACTGCCGTTGTTGTAATTGAGGGCAATCTGATTATTACTCGTTAGGCCTGCAGCAACCATCTGTGAAGCATTAAAAGTAAGACCGGGCTTCAACATACCAGTTGCGCCCCAAACAAAGGAGTATTCGATGACCCATGAAAAATTAGATTGCATACCGGGGTTACAGTATCTTGTCAACCAGGCTAATGAAAATGTATTGTGTGGTAAGTTGCCGTGGTTTTTCTGGAAAATGCAGGCAGACCCTGCATTCGTAGAATTGTTCGTAAAACGAATTGAATACTGTTGGCTCATGATGATCTTAGTTTGTGATGGTTTTACCTACTCTCTTACAGGCTTTTCAGCATCCGCCTTTTTATCAATTTGTTGCTATTGACAGTGCAATGTAGACCAACAAAAGATAAAAGCAATGTATGAAGCCGTTTTTTTCAGTTATTTTTTTATTAGCATTTGCTTAAGAATTGCCTGGTTTATAAACTTTGTATGTCGGAAAATACAAAAAGAGGGAGAGCCGTCTCACAGACAGCCCCCTCTTTCATCAACACCAGCCTCCCTTACATTTTCTTCATTGCCTTCTTACATTCTGCTGTGCATACATGCCCTTTTTCGCCATGTGCATACACATGCTTGCCGTCCTTGCATGCTGCAGTACAAACATGCTTTTTCATTTTCATGTGGCTGGCTTTTTCCATGTTCTGGGCCATTGCCGGTGCATTAAATGTCATTGCCATAATAAAGGCGGCTGCCATTGCTTTTACTGTTCTCATCATTGTTTTGTTTTGTGATTAATAAATATTTTTCAGTGTTTATTAAATGAATAGACGCAGCACTTTCTGAAACCTTACATAAAAAAGGAAATATTTTTTCAAATTAAAGTCTTTGCTTTGTAACGTCGGTATTTTATGAAAGAGACTAAAATCATAATAAGCCATTGGGTAAAGG
>CAIYVS010000787.1 GCA_903929655.1 uncultured Bacteroidota bacterium
AGCTGGGATAGTTTTGTTATGAATCTGCTGAAAGTAGCAAAACTTTGAAAAGTTAGATTTTTTTGTAGTTGAAAAATGATAATATCCATAAACTGGCTTAATTTTATATAAATAACATTACAATGTCAAGAAATGAGATAATAGAAAAAACAGTTAACGCCATTAGTAAATTGCCTGATGATAAGGCTGAAGAAATTGCTGATTTTGCTGATTTTGTTTTAAAAAAATTTGATGGTGCAAATCTTCAGAAGGGAGTTGAATATATAATGAGCAATTCAAAAACATTTGAGTTTCTTAATGAAGACGAAGATATTTACTCTTTAGATGACCTTAAAGAAAAATATTAATGGTAAAAGGAGATATTGTTCTTGTACTTTTCCCATTTTCAGATTTGGCCGGGAATAAATTACGACCTGCATTAGTAATAGGAAGCAGTCCGGATGAGGTTACTGTTTTATTTATTACGTCGCAAATAAAATGGCCTGAACCTACAGACATACTTTTGAATCCTGATTCAATAAATGGGATCAAAAAACAATCATTGCTTAGAGTTTCTAAAATTGCTACTTTAGATAGGATACTCATAAAAGGGAAATTGGGAGTAATAGACAATGATACTTTGCAAAAAGCAGATGATAATTTGAAAATATTCCTAAGACTACTATAGAGAAAAGGATTATTCACTTAATGTTCTTTTAATTTCCTCAAGTTCGCTTGGATTAAGTTTAAACCATTCGCCACGTATTCTCTTATCGTCATAGGCCATATGTAAAGCCTTTTCAAAAGCTGCCGCAATTTTCCTACTAATATATTTTTTGGAAGCTAACAATTCTATTGTAGGTTTTTCTCCTTGTAATGTTTTTTCCCGCCAATCCGGTTTGTTAGAAACACCTATTTTATGAAAATTATTAGTATGGTCAATCATTAAATATACACAACAACCCTCAGACTCCTCATCCTGCATATTTACTGTTAAATCTCTTGACAAGATTGGTTGATAATCTTCGATTTCTTTTCTAACTAATTCGCGATACTCTTTTGCTAACTTTTGGATAACGATATTCAAATTTCGTTTACATTTGGTAATGCTCAATTCCCCACGCACCACCAATAATTGTTCTCTTTTGTTTTTTCAATATTACTTTCCATTGAAGTAAATTTTTTGTTTCAAAGGTTCGTAATTCGTCATCTGTTATACTGACTTTATTTTCAAATAAATTTTTACCTAATTTTATATTGCTACTATATAAAAAAGGTGCATCAACTTTGTATGAGTTGTTTCTTATTTTATATTCAAGTAAAATGTCCTGTTCAAATAAGAACAAAACCGAATCATCTTGTGAAAGATTAAAATCTTTGGGGTTTGAATGAAATAAAATATAGTCCATCCCATCTGAAAAATTAAAAGTAAACCCTAAAATTATATGGGTTAAAATTGTATGATCATCTATTGATTCTGAAATAATATTGTAGCAATGGGAACCACCGACCCGATACCATTTGATAGACTGTTTTTTTAGTAAATTCATCCTTATAAATAGTAGGGGAATTATCAAATTTTGTATTAAAACTCTCTTTATCATTGAACAAAAAATAGAGTAATTCACCTTCAAATAAATGGATGTCACAGCCGTTTTTCTCCATATCAAGATACCCATCTTTTTCAGCTAGATCGTTGATGATAATGGCCTGATTAGCTTCATTTGTAAGAAGCATGCTAAATGTTATTTCTCCCTTTTTTACGAAATCTCCATGTTCTTTTTCCCATTTATTAAATTGGGGCTTTTTCAGGATGGTATCCCATAGCTCAATATTATACCCATGCGGAATATCATACTTAGCCCAATTGAACCTATATGCATATACATCAATCAGGTCTCCTTTAATGTCTTTTTCATATAATTCCCCCATGAGGTATTGGCATTATTATATTGATAAACTTAAAACAACAGATCTCCCCTGCTGTCCAATTTTTTTCTGCCTAAATGGTTATATGCTTTTTCGGTTGCTTCGCGCCCTCTTGGGGTACGCATTATGTAACCCTCCTGTATCAGGAAAGGCTCATAAACTTCTTCAATGGTTCCCGATTCTTCGCCTACTGCTGTGGCAATATTACTGATGCCGGCAGGGCCACCTTTAAATTTATCTATCAGTGTGCTAAGTATCTTATTGTCCATATCATCCAGTCCGCTTTCATCTACATTCAAAGCACGTAAGCCATGCTCAACTATGGCCATATCAATTACACCATTACCAAGCACCTGTGCAAAATCACGCATGCGGCGCAAGAGCCCATTGGCGATACGGGGGGTGCCCCTGCTGCGGCTGGCTATTTGCATAGCAGCGTCAGATGTCGTTTTTACATTCAGTAGTTTGGCCGCGCGTAACACGATGCGTTGCAAGACATCAGCAGTATAATATTCCAGGCGGGACTTAATACCAAAACGGGACAGCAAGGGGGCCGTAAGCAAACCAGAGCGGGTGGTAGCCCCTACCAATGTAAAAGGATGCAGGCTAAGCTGTATGGAACGTGCTGCGGGCCCTGTATCAATCATGATATCGATCTTAAAATCTTCCATAGCCGCATAAAGGTATTCTTCCACAACAGTGCTCAATCTGTGTATCTCATCAATAAACAATACATCACGTGCTTCAAGGCTGGTCAGCAAACCGGCAAGATCTGCGGGCTTTTCTATTACAGGTCCGCTTGTTTCTTTAATAGCAACCCCAAGCTCGTTGGCAACAATACGGGAAAGCGTTGTTTTGCCAAGGCCGGGCGGACCATGAAATAAAACGTGGTCTAAAGCTTCGCCACGTAAATTGGCTGCCTTAATGAATATGCGAAGGTTCTCTATTAATTGTGGTTGTCCTGAAAATTCTTCAATGGTCTGGGGCCGTATACTATTTTCATATTCCCTCTCCTGGGGGCTCAATTCATCTGAAGGACGCACGTTGGATTTTTCCATGTTTTAAAAATACTTAATTATAGCCTAATTATCGTACATAAATTGAACAAGCGTATCTTACAGATATACCCCCTTTTTTCTTAATTGAGCTTGCTGATCTTTGCTAATCTGATATAATGATGCTATCAAAGTCTTGTTTATTTGTTTAAAATGCCACTTCATTTGGCATTATTCCTGTTTTATTACGATAAAGCAGCCTTAGGTACAAATGCCTATTATTGTTGCCATATCTATCGTTAATTTTACATGAAACAAATACATTATTTTATGAAGCGCAAAAATACATTGATTTTGCTGGTTACAGTAATTTTCGGATGGGTATCTATGGGCTATCATAATGGGCCGGCTAATAATGGACAGGCAGTTTCCGGAGCTCCGTTCAACAGTTTTGTATATTGTAACGGATGCCATTTTGGAGGTTCATTCGCTCCAAGTGTAAGTGTAAGCTTACTAAGTGGTTCTACAACAGTTACTTCATATACGGCGGGGAATAGTTATACAGTTCACATTACAATGACTGCGGGTTCCGGTACGCCATCAGGTTATGGTTTCCAGGTAACCTGTGCCATGGCAAGCAATTACAGCAATATTAATAACTGGGGTACGTTGCCCAGTAACACGCAAAATATTTCGTTAAGTTCCCGCAATTATGTTGAGCAATCCAATACCTTATCTTCTGGTACGGTGAATATTCCCTGGACTGCTCCAACTGCGGGCACCGGCACTGTTAAGTTTTATCTGGCGGGCAATATTGTGAACGGGGATAACTCTGATTTTGGAGATAGTCCTGCGAGAGATTCTCTGAGTATAACAGAAAATTCCTGTATAGCGCCCACACTGTCCACAACCGTTACGAATGTTTCCTGTTTTGGTGGTAACGATGGGGCTATTGCCCTTACAACAACAGGCGGCAGTTCTCCATTTACTTATCAATGGACTGGTCCCGGCAGCTTTACAGCCTCTACACAAAACATTTCAGGCTTGTCTTCCGGTGCATACAAAATAGTGGTTACGGCATCAGGTGGGTGTAAGGACAGTATTACTGTGAACGTTACACAACCTGCAGCAGTTACTGCATCAGCTTTATCCAATTCACCGATTTGTGTTGGCAGTGCTTTGAATCTTTCTGCCAGCAGTTCGGCCTCCGGGGCTACTTATTCCTGGACGGGCCCTAATGGCTTTACCTCCTCAAGCCAGAATCCAACAATAGCAAATGCAGCAACTTCGGCAAGTGGTACCTACTCTGTAATAGCAAGCTCGGGCGGATGTTCCTCGTCTGCCGCGACAGTCACAGTTACAGTAGATCCTGTTCCTTCCACACCTGTTGCGGGGAGTAATGGTCCGCTTTGTGCAGGCAGCACACTCAATTTAACCAGCAGCTCTACACCAGGGGTTGTTTATAGCTGGTCCGGCCCGAATAGTTTCACATCAGGCAGCCAAAATCCATCTATCCCGAATATTACAACAGCTGGTGGCGGCACCTATTTTGTATCTGCTACAAATTCATGTGCTACATCTACCGGATCGGTTAGTGTAACAGTTAATTCTACACCTGCAGTACCCCTGCCCGGCAGCAACAGCCCGATATGTGTTGGGAATACCTTAAACCTTTCTATCAGCAATACCATTACAGGCGTCACCTATTCCTGGACAGGCCCGAATAGCTTTACATCTGCAAGCAGCAACCCGTCAATTTCTAATGCAACTACAGCTGCGGGTGGCACTTACTCTGTTACTGCAGCTGCCGGCGGTTGCACCTCAGCAGGAGCCGTAAGTGTAACAGTGAATCAGGTACCGGCAACACCTACAGCTTCAAGTAATAACCCCGTATGTACTAGCGACAATCTTAGCCTCAACGCCAGCACTACTACTTCAGGCGTCAATTATTCCTGGACAGGCCCTAACAGTTTCACATCAGGCAACCAGAACCCAGTTATAACAAATGTTTCAGTATTAGCCGCAGGCACTTATAGTGTTACAGCTGCCATTGGGGCGTGCACGTCTGCTTCCGGTACCGTGAGTGTGACTGTTAACCAAACGCCGTTTGCACCATCTGCAGGGAGTAATAGTCCATTGTGCGCCGGAGATACATTGAATCTTACCAGCAGTGGATATACTACCGGTACTACTTGTTCCTGGACAGGTCCTAATAGTTTTGCAACAACGACTCAAAATCCATCAATACCAAATGCAGTGGCAGCTGCAAGCGGAACCTATTCTGTCGTAGCCATTGCAAACGGCTGCACTTCTACCGCCGCAACTGTAAGCGTAACTGTGAATGCCATACCTGCTACGCCGCTTGCTTCAAGCAGTAGTCCGGTATGCACTGGTAATACCCTCAGCCTTACAGCCAATAGCTCTCCGTCACCTGCGTCTTATTCCTGGACAGGTCCTAACAGCTTCACCTCCGTGAGCCAGAACCCTTCTTTAACAAATGTTACGACAGCACAGGCGGGTACCTATTCTGTTACGGCTACATTAAACAATTGCACTTCTGCTGCCGGAACAGTAAACGTAATCGTAAATCAGACACCGGCAGTACCTTCCGCCAGCAGTAATACACCGCTTTGTTCCGGTGATACTTTAAATCTTACCGGGAATAGCTCTACCTCTGGGGTAAACTATTCCTGGACAGGCCCCAACAGTTTTACATCCGGCAATCAGAACCCAATTATTACAAATGTTTCTGTGGCAACAAGCGGCACCTATTCTGTTACTGCTACTGCAAATAACTGCACTTCTGCCGCCGGAACAGTAAACGTAACTGTTAATCTTACGCCGGTAATTTCTTCTGCAAGTAACAGTCCGGTTTGTAATGGTCATACACTTAATTTTACCACCACCAACTCTGTTTCCGGAGCTACTTACACATGGAGTGGCCCGAATAGCTTTACTTCCGCCGTTCAAAATCCTTCCATAAATAGTGCTGCTTTCTCTGATAGCGGTGTTTATATTGTTACTGCTACTGTTAATGGTTGTACTTCAAATTCAGTATCTGATACGGTAACAATATTGCCTGTTCCAGGGGCGCCTTCTGTAACAGCATCTGCAAATTTTACAACTATCAATACAGGACAAAGTGTGACATTTACTGCAAATGTGACTAATGGAGGCAGTACACCTGTCTATCAGTGGTTCAAAAACGGTACGAATATTCCAGGTGCTACAAGTTCACCATATATAACATCTGCTATAGTTAATGGAGATGTTTTTGATGTAAAAGTGAGTAGCAGCTTGCCTTGTGCTTTTCCTGATACAGCCGGTAGTAATGGTATAACTATTGCAGTTATTCCCACAGGGATCAATAATATTGGAAATGATCTCGTAGATATGAATTTATATCCCAATCCCAGCAATGGCATTTTTACAATAAATGGCACATATAACAGCCATGGCAATTCAAAAACTGCTAAAATTGAAATAGCAAATGTATTGGGGCAGACTGTTTATAATAAACAACTTATTTTAAAGAGTAGGGAATTTGTATATCATTTTAATTTATCCGGCCAATTACAAAATGGAGTCTATTTTCTAAATATTTCTCTTGGAGACGAACGACGCATTTTAAGGCTCACAATAGAATAAAATATAAAAGACACTACTTGTTCTTTTGTGTTGAGATGCTTCGTCTAAAGTATTTCACTGCAGGTTTAATATTTGACAATATTTAATTATTAGGAACCCGCTGATTTATATAGCTGGTAAACCTTAAACTATTATTTTGAGCTAACAATTATATATCACCCTTTTGGGGGATAAACTATTCTTTTTCGTCTTACAGGTATACAAAACTTGTGTAATGATGAAAAACCTATTCTACTCAGTATTTTTTACTGTTCTCTTTTTGCCCAATTGTCCGGCATTTGCCCAATCTCCTTTTTCCACAATTGATTACGTGGATATAAATAATATCAAGGCAGCCTTACTTGTGCATGGCGATATGTGGTGGAATCCCACAACACAGCTTGCATCATGCGAATTCCCGAAAGGTTCAGGACATCACATTTCTTTTATGAGTTCATTATGGATGTCTGGCTATGATGCCGGGAATAATTTATACGTATCTGCACAGACTTACAGGCAGAATGGCAATGATTATTGGCCCGGCCCCCTGGATAGTAATGGTACCCTGACTTATACCAACTCAGAGGCATGGGCTAAGATCTGGAAAATAAACCAGACTGATATCAATACTTTTAATGCAATCAGCGTACATGATACAGCTAATACGCCTCCTGATATCTTGCACTGGCCTGCAAAAGGCAATCCTTATGCACGAGGGGGGTTTGGTATTGCTCTTACCATAAACCAGGATATGGCGCCATTTGTAGATGTGAATAGTGATGGTGTTTATAACCCTTTACAAGGCGATTATCCTGCTATTAAAGGCGACCAGGCTTTATGGTGGGTTTTCAGCGATAATGGTCCTACACATACAGAAACAAATGGACAGCCCTTGAAAGTAGAGATACATGGAATGGCATATGCATATAGCAGAGGTACTTTGATAGACAATGTGATCTATTATGAATACAATATTTTTAACCGGTCTGCGGTCAATTATAGCAATTACAGGATTGGTCTATTCTCCGATGCGGACCTTGGCTGGTGGGATGATGATTATCTTGGGTTCGATTCATCTCATCGCATGGGTATTGAATACAATGGAACTGTTACAGATGGGGTAGGACAAGTAAATTCTTATGGCAATATGATCCCAACAGTAGGGGTTACCATGATCATATTACCGGGTGACAACCCGCCTGCTACATTTGCACCGGCAGGTAGTTTTATGTATTATAATAATGATTATTCAATTCAGGGTAATCCTGTTACACCGGGGCAACATAATAATTACCTACGCTCCACGTGGAGAGATAGTACGCATGTTGTTAATGATTTTCATGGTTATGGAATACATTCTACAGCATATGGTACAGGTGCAAATACAAATTATGTTTACGCCGGAGATCCTTCAGACACATCGAAGTGGTCTGAATGTGCTTCTCAAAATCCTCCGGGAGACAGGCGTTTTATAATTACCAGCAACGATTTTACGCTCACAGCAGGAGCTTCGCAAAAAGTAGTAATGGCGTTGGTAACCACAAACCCTATGTTGAATAACGGCTGCCCCAGCACCAATTTTGACAGCATTAAAGTCGTTGCCGATACTGCATGGAATATATATTTTAATCCATTACCATCATTATCGGTATCCGGCCTCGCAAACAATGATAATTCAATTCGCGTTTATCCTAATCCTGTACATAATATACTGTATATCGAGACAAATAGCAAAGAACCAGGACAACTTGTTATCTGTAACACGATAGGACAAGCTGTAAATACTATATCAAATGTGCATCAAAATAAAACGGAATTGAACGTCGGCAATTTGCCGGATGGTATATACTATGTACTTTACAAAACCAGCACAGATCAAAAGGCAATGACTTTTATTAAACAGTAACCTTTTTAATTCACCTATAATTGCTTTAAAATGAAAAATCTGACTACTTGCGTTTTTATTATTTGCATCGTTTGCTTTCGGTCATATGCCCAAATTCCGCAGCTTGTAGATGATATTACAACAGGAACTGGCTCTACTACCTTTACTGAAAGTATTGCCTATAACGGTAATCTTATATTCACGGCGGGATCTCAATTGTGGATCAGTGACGGAACTTCTACCGGAACACAAATGCTGAAAAGTTTTCCTAACAACCCTAATTACGGAAGCATACCCGCTGGTTTTAAGAACCTGAACAATAAGGTATATTTTGTTGTAAACGACAGCATACACGGACGGGAGCTCTGGACTACAGATGGGACAAGCGCCGGAACTCAAATACTTATTGACATAAATACCAGCCCTACAATTGGCAGCATCCCGGTGAACTATAATGATTATTACCTTACTATCATGAATGGCAAATTATTTTTTGCCGCTGATGATGGCACACATGGTACAGAATTATGGGTTAGTGATGGTACTGCTGCCAATACAGAAATGCTAAAGGACATTAACCCTACACCAAATAAAGGTAGCATTAACCCTTCAACTATTCTTTATGGCGCTGTTGCTGCTGTAAATAATGAAGTATTATTTGCAGCTAACGATGGTGTGCATGGCACAGAATTGTGGGCGACTGATGGAACTGCCACAGGAACAGGAATGGTAAAGGATATCGATACAGTTGACACTCTGGGTTCCCAGCCTCAATATTTCAATGTTTTTAATGATAAGGTGGTTTTTAATACGAGTGGAGTAAATAGCGGGTTATATATAAGTGATGGCACCAGTAATGGGACTTTTCAATTAAATGCTGCTACTATGAGTTCCTTAGATCACGCTATACTAAATAATAACTTTTATTTTTGTACGAACTCTTATTTAACAGGTACACTTTTATGGGCAAGTGACGGCACGGTTGGTGGAACCCAGGTTGTAAAAGATTCCATAGTCAATCCTGCCCCAATTCCGGACATCCATCATTACCAGGTTTACCTGACAACTTTTAATAATAAACTATATTTTGCTTGTCAAAACGAGAATCCGACGAATAGAAAAAGTGAATTATGGCAAAGTGATGGAACGCCTGCCGGTACTACTTTATTGAAAACGTTTGCTACAGGCCCTTTCCCTACTCAACTGCAGGCTATAGGTGGAAATTTGTATTTCAGATCATTCGATACAAACAGGGTGAACATCTGGTATTTTGATGGCACCGACAGCAATGGTATTCGGCAAATAAATTATCCGGGGGCAAACAGTAATATTGTGTTTACGGTACTAGCTAATCGCCTGTTGGCTAGTCCTTTGACCCTGGTTGGGAACAGCCTTTATTTTGGGAACAGCTATGATAGTGCCGTTAATATTGAATTATACAAACTAACAGTTAATCCTAATAGTGTAGATCGG
>CAIYVS010000788.1 GCA_903929655.1 uncultured Bacteroidota bacterium
AAAAATGAGACATATGCATATAGTAGCACAGGATGTATTTAATGAACTTGTTGTAAACGAGCAAGGCATCCTAATGGTCAATCCAAACTGAGCAGAGATAATTATTTAACACAAAAAGCTCTTATCTCACTAAAGTAATGTCGCCCTTCCTGTATAGTTGGTGTGCATTCAAAAGATCGGGGGTATATGTAATTTCATACAAATAAGTCCCGATATCGGCAGGCACACCATTAAATTTACCATCCCATCCCTGGTTAAGATAGACACTGGTATAAACCATTTGGCCATACCTGTTAAATATCTTCATGCTATAGTACCTGATAGGACAAAGCATCCTTGCATGAAACACATCATTCAGCCCATCATCGTTTGGAGTGAATGCAGAAGGCACAAAAAGACACTTATCACAATCATCCAGTTTTACATTAACGGAGCTTAGTTCCGTACCACAATGATTTGTTTCGGTAACTGTGTAAACACCTTCTGTATCGGGAATGATTGTTGACGTAATAGCACCTGTGCTCCATTTGTAGGAATCTGCATTGTTGATCACGATACCTATAGGAATAGTAGTATTGGGGCTACAGAAAGTGGAATCCATATTGTAAGTGTGTGGCTTTGAGATAACAGTAACAATGCTGACAGACGTATCATAACAAGGCACGAAATCTTTTACAATAAGGGTAATATTATACGACCCCGTATCGTTAAAATTGTAAGCAAATGTGGGACTGAAAGTGCTATCTGTATAACCATCTCCGAAGTTCCAATAATAAGAAGGAGGTACGCCATTCCCGGTAGGATCAATTGCGGTGTTTGGTCGTGTAGTATCAGTTGAGTTATTTGTCAAAGCAAATGACTGTTCCTGACAAAGCAATTCCTCCGGCAACTGGAATTTTGAATGTAATGCATGCCTTAAGTTAACAGGATGTGTAATCGAATCCATACAATAGGTGTTCGATATCTTCAACTGCACATTATAAATTCCCTGTTTAGGATAAATATGAACTGGGGTGGTTACTGTATCATAGGTGCTATCTGCATAGCTCCATGTATAAAGAATTGTTTTTGCTCCGGGAGAAGATGATAAATTTTTGAACAGGACCGTATCTGCCTTACAACCAAAACTTATAGAGTCGGTAAAGCCTGCGAAAATAGGCGGGTTGATCAGGTTAATGGGGCCTAAAATATTTGAGGGACAGCCACCTGCGGTTGCTTTTATACTATCATATATACCGGCACACAAAGCGGGGATGTAACCAAAGCTATCGGCCGCGGTATGATAAGGTATAACAGGCTGCCAAATGGCATTTTTCATGTAATGTATACTGTCAATAGAATTGGGAGTCATGCCTAATAATGTTATTTCACCATCACATGCACCGCAGGTGCTGGGTTGCGTGACACGTGCTCTGAGGATCATGCCGGGCGCCATAAGTATCTCAACTTGTGCGCTAACTGTATCCAGGTTACCGCAAGTAGTGGAAGGAAAGAGCGCAGTATAGGTAGTTACACCAGTAGGGTTTACTGTATAATTAAGACCTGTACCTAAAAGGGTAGTTCCCTGGTACCAATAGACAGTGCCTGGTGTAACGTCAGGTATCGGCCCGTAAGGAATGGATGACACGGTGTAGGTAGCTCCTGAAGGCACAAACCTATAAGCATCATTGGTGGCAGTCCATACAGAATTGTTTCTTCCAGCCACGGGCGTGCCTATAGTACCGGCGGCATTTTGCACACCTTCTATTGCCAAACCACCATTCCATGCGCTGCAAGAATGTTTGTTAGTGATGTGCACTTCGATATTGTTGGTTGTTTCATATAATACGACCTGGAATGTTTCCAGGTCATTGCAGCCAAGGCTGGGCAGGAACATAGGGCAGCTACAAAAGTTTACGCAAAATTTTCTGAAAGGAGCTGCTCCAACTGTGTACGTTTCTATTGAACCAC
Organism: uncultured Bacteroidota bacterium; assembly: GCA_903929655.1. Taxonomy (GTDB): domain Bacteria; phylum Bacteroidota; class Bacteroidia; order Chitinophagales; family Chitinophagaceae; genus JABDGU01. Next base: position 1,951 of record CAIYVS010000788.1, read on the forward strand.
TGTTGACAAGATATATATCTTCATATACACCGCAAATTGAGTTTACACATGCTGTATTACCTGGTAAACCGCCTGCAGCAGTAAGGGACCAAGCAGAACCCTGACCTGAATCTGCAAGATTAAAGGAAACATATCCGTTGGATGAAACAAGGCAGCGGGTGTAATTGACACCATAGAAACTAAACGTGAAACCAATAGGCGATGTGTTAGGTGCATAGTCATCATCCACCGGGTTCACAACAGCGGACGGGGTAACTGTGACAGCCGCGTGTAATGTAAGTGGTCCGCACACAGCTGTATCATTAGGAGTTAATATTACTAGTTGCGCATTACTTTTTATAGTGCAAAGCAGCAACAAACTTGACAACAAAAAAACAGGTAAGAAGTAATTTTTTTCCATAAAAATAATACAAGGGTAATATGACAGAATGGATTGCGTTAAACAGCGTATGTTACAACAACAGACTTAAACAGCCATTAAATTAAGCCTTTTTCAGGAAAAAAAGTGTGACTTTAATATATTTTATTTTAAATAAATGTATAGTGTGCTGTTTTAGAAATGCAAGGATGAAAAATATAAAATATAAACTCACAATAATCCGAGTAAGTTTGTTTTAATATAATATCAAATTTCAGGAATAGCAGGACTAAACTGCTTATGAATAACGGATTTGTTTACTTCAGAATGTATAAGCGGAGCTTTTATAATGATGGTTTATAAACAAGATAAATAGCGCTCCCCGCGATCTGCTAATACTGTAATAATATTACCTTCAATTGCCGGATATTTTTCCAGTAATTTTTCACAAGCTAAAATATTTGCACCTGAGCTGATGCCTGCAAACAGGCCATTCTCTTTCGATAATCTCCTTTCTCTTTCTTTAGCTTCTTCTGTTTTTATTATGATAATATCGTCCACCTCGTCCAGGTTGACAAGAAACTTACTACCATCGCCGATACCTTGTATGCCATGCAAACCCGGCTGGCCACCACTCATTACGGGCGATTCTGCCGGATCTACGGCCACAGTTTTCATACCGGGGTGGTATAATTTTAACATGCGCGTTGTTCCCATCAATGTGCCACCGGTGCCGGTACCTGCAACAAAAGCAGCTATTTTTTCGGGATGTTGATGTAGTATCTCAACGCCTGTTCCATGATAATGCGCTTCGATGTTCAATGGATTAGAAAATTGCATGGGATTAAAATAACCTTTATCTACAGCCATTTCATCCCTTATTCTTATTGCCTTGTCGAAATCGCCGGCTTCCACCTCTATCAATTCTGCACCATATAATTTCAGCATTTGTTTTCTTTCGTTGCTCATATTGCAGGGCATGACTATTTTTACTTTATATCCTCTTTCTGCGCCCAAGAATGCAAATGCAATTCCTGAGTTTCCCGATGTGGCTTCTATTATGGTGTCTCCTTTTTTTATAAATCCTTTTTCTTCGGCATCATTAATAATGTAAGTTGCCATCCTGTCCTTTATAGATCCGCTTGGGTTCTGGCCCTCCAGCTTTGCATATATCCTGTCTGATATTTTTACTAATGGGGTTTTGCCTACTGAGTCGGATAATTTTATCATTTGCTTATATTTTTATAGCATAGCAGCCGGAAGAATGAGTTTCCTGATAGTACTATCCGATAAAAATGGCTTATTTAATTGTCAATAATTATGATGGAAATCATATTCATGTACTTATGATTGTCAGACTATCTATATATTATATATACGCATCATGAATATTTGAACTGCTGAAACTGACAATAGACTTTGGTTTAATTTGCTGTGGGGATTGGCTCCAGCCAGATATCGATTTTGCTATGCCTTTTGATTCTGTCTTTCCTGCAAAATAAAAGGTATAGAAAAAGCTTTCATCAATAGTTTGTACGCAGGAAAAACCGCGGGATGAGACATCCCGAGAGTAAGGTGCTGCCGGGCCCTTAAGTTTGTGCTGATGGCTGCGATATCAATAGGGCTATAGTAATCTTTTTCGTTTATTTATTTTGAAGCAGATGTATTGCTTTTTAAAAAAACAGTATATTAACTATTTCTTTCCTAATACTTTGTTTTTATGCTTTCCTGATGCACCATGTTGTCATGCAACGGATGTTGGAGACATTGGTTGTTTTTATGGGCTCATATAGTTCTGCATTGAGCTCTTTGGTATAATTTTCCAGCATTTGCTGATTGACCAGGAAACGTTGTGAGCCATCGGGCAATAAATAACGCCTGTTGCTAATATCCTTAATTAATGTTTCTATGCCTATATCTGAAGCGAGGCGGGCAAACAAAAAGCCTCCGGGTTTTAAAACACGCCATATGGAGCGGAGCATTTTATCGAAATGCGTGGGGTCTTTTGCAAAATGCAATACTGCACTACAAATGGCGAGATCGAAAAATGAATCGGGGAAGGGCATTTCTTCTACGGTTGACACAACAAAATTTTCTATAGGGTTGGCGGGACTTAATTGCCGGGACATGGCTTTTACTGCTTCTATGGCCGCTGCATCCTGATCTATACCATAAACATTGAAACCGTTTTTAAGGAAATAAACTATGTTCCTCCCTCCACCACAACCTATGTCTATAATGTTTTTGCAATTGTCGTACCTGCCTTTGAGTAACTGATCGAAGAGGTAAATATCTATATTGCCGAAGTCTGATTTGATGGTGTTGCTCATAAGACCTTTTCAGGTAAAGGTATGAGCTTAATTGTAAGGGGGTAAAAGCCTGATTGCGACAGGTGTTAAAACAGTGTAATTTTTTCCACTCCCGAATGGGTCCGGATTTCGCGAAGAGCTCAATTTTTTTACGAACTGCCTGATAGTTTTTAAAGATAGGGTGCATGATTTTTGGAAGATTTTTCCCTGTGAAAAAAAAATTGTCTTTGTGAATAGTGCTTTGTTGATTATCAGCAGTTTAGTTTGAGTTATTCACAATTTTCTTTCCGCTTTTTGGCCGCTTTGGTTCCGTGTCTCGTCCTGAAATCACTTTACACTTTGGCGGCAAAAGGATGAAGCTTTTTAACTGGAGTAACAAACAATTAGCGTTTTACTCATTTCGTGAGATTGCTTCGTACCTCGCAATGACGCGAGTGCAATTTGTAACTACTCATTTTGTGAGACTGTGTTGCTTCGTTCCTGCAGTGACGCGAGTTGGAGGTA
>CAIYVS010000789.1 GCA_903929655.1 uncultured Bacteroidota bacterium
AAAAGATTGAAAAGGAAATTCACAAAATTTTTAAAGATTTATATGGCTTCTAATATAGATTTAACTATTAATCAAATTGAATTAAAGAACCATCGTATAATACTATGGTTCTTTTTATTTTCTTTAACAATCAATTCAATTCTATTAGTTCATTTCTTATTTAATACTATCTGCGTACTCTTTTCACGTAAACAATTCAGATATGTTTATGTCAAGTCCAATGCTGATTTGCTTTAAATATAAATAAGAGGGATTAAAGTCCCCTTTCTCCAATTTATGAATTGATTGCCTGTCCTTACCTATCTTATTTGCTACTTGTTCCAGACTTAGTCCTTTAGCTTCACGAATGGACTTTATTTTCCCACCCAACTTTATTAGTTCTTTCCTCTCCGTTTTGCTTATGGGCCATGGCATAGCTCAATAGTAAATTCAGAAGAATAAAACAATGTCATAAGTACCTATGACAAACAAAAAATTTGTATTACTATTGGAGGGTTATTTTATTAAAAAAATAACTAATTAGAATGTACAGATTTGCAAAACACCTTGGAGACATGACAATGGCAATCCTTTTTGCCATATTATTTAGTACCCCTTCGATAGCACAAAATCAAAGCGCCCATTTTAATGGTGCTGGTGATACTGGGTTTTATGTCCCAAATATTGGGCTTACCTCTAATTATTCGCCATCAACTTTTACCGCAGCATGTTGGATAAAGAGAGGCCCATTTACAACAGATACACAATTTATTATACAGGATAGTAGCATCTTCGGTATGTATCTAATCAACGATACCGTTATTGCAGCATATATAGGTCAAGGATCTTCTGGCTATCCTCTTTTGTTATATATAACAGACACTTTACATTATGATAATAAATGGCATCATATAGCAATGACCTATTACTTTCATGGTATTGGATATAATGCGGCACTAAATTTAAATGTTGATAACACCAATGTAACGGTAAATCCAATAACAGCGTATTTTGACACTAATCAACCATTCGATTATACTGGCAAAATGTCTATTGGTGCTGGTACTATTGATAGTTTTCATTCCTATCCCTGGACTACTCCTTTGGTACCCCGGGTGTCAAATACAGCGAATGTGTTTAAAGGAAATATATATAAGCTAACAATAACGAAAGCCCCAAATGTATTATTCACTGATACCTGCGCAACACTATTGGGTTATGATAGTATTACACATCCGGGGTTTGCATACTCTTTCTTCTACACTGACATGGATAGTGTATATATTGATAGCAATTATACAACTGGCAGTTATTTAGGGCATGTTAATTCTTATCTATCACCTTGCAATGATACATCTACAACCAATACTACATCGGTTAATAACATTGCCACACAAACAGCAATATCAATCTACCCTAACCCAATACAAGATTTTATATCAGTCAGGTCAAGCGAGCTTATCAACAAAGTTGAAATAACCAATCTTATTGGTCAGAACATATTTACAAAAAACTGCCATACTGATAGATTAACAATTGACATGTCATTATTTGAACGGGGAATGTATTTAATAAAAGTAAATAACACATTCGTTCAAAAACTGATTAAGTAGTAAATATAATTAGTAGCTATCAGAATTGAACTAAAGAACCATGGCATAGTCCCCATGGTTCTTTTGATTTTCACTATATCGGCTCCAGTCAATTTCTGAAAAGACAAAAAATGTATCAAAAGTGAAAGTGTATCAAAATAATTAGGAAAGCCTTGTTTATTTGATACGGATATTGTATCTTTATAACCTAAAAAGTTAAAACGATACAAATGAAAGTAGTAATTTATTCAAGGGTTTCAACTTCAATTCAAGATTACAAACGCCAAACCGAAGAACTGAAAGAATACTCCCACAAAATGGGCTGGCAGGTTATGAAAGCATTCGAAGAAAAAATCTCTGGTGGTAAGAATAACGAGGAACGTCCGAAGCTAATGGAGATGATAAACTATATTAAAGAAAACAAGATTGATAAGGTTTTGTGTTGGGAACTATCCCGAATTGGCAGAAACACTATTGAGGTTCTAAAAACAATCAAACTCTTAAATGAAAATTGTATTTCTCTCTTTATAAAGAATTATAACATAGAGACTTTAAACGACAAGTGTGAGATTAACCCGCTTTCTCAGTTCATGATTGAAATATTAAACTCTGTTAGCATGATGGAGAAAAGCACCATCCGCCAGAGAGTGAAGTCCGGTTATGATAGTTTCCGAAAGGCTGGGGGGAAGGTTGGAAGAAAAGAAGGGTTCAGAAAAGACGATGATGCACTGCTGACCGAGCATAAAGATGTAGCAAAGCTATTGAAACAAGGCTTATCAGTTCGCAAAGTCATGAAGCTAACAGATAAGAGCAGCGGAACGATACAGAAGGTTAAAAAATTGGTAGAACAAAAATAATATTATGATTATTACTATTATACATCAAATCGAGAACACTATTCACAAGTTTGATGTTAAGGATCCAAATAACCTTGCTTCAATGGAAGTATGTACTATTTGCTCAGAAATGAATGTGAAGGCTATTTT
>CAIYVS010000790.1 GCA_903929655.1 uncultured Bacteroidota bacterium
ACTGAAAAAATAAACCAGTTGTTTGTGGTAGAAGGTAATAAACGTATCCCCGTAAATGAACTAGTGGCCGGAGATATTGGCGCAACATTGAAGCTCAAGAATACCCATATTAATAACACACTGCACGAAAAAGGCAAGCAAATAGAGCTTATGCCTATAGTATTTCCCGAGCCTGTGATGAGCATAGCTATTGCCAACAGCAAAAAGGGAGAGGAAGAAAAACTTGCCGCAGCATTGCATCAGCTTAAAGAAGAAGACCCTACTTTGTCTGTGGAAGTGTCTGCAGAGCTGGGGCAAACCTTGTTGCATTGCCAGGGTGATATGCACCTGGCCGTAATTAAGTGGAAACTGCAGAATATACATCACCTGGATGTAGAATATACTAGACCCAAGATAGCTTACCGCGAAACCATTCGTAAGCCTGCAGAGGCTACGTATCGTCATAAAAAACAATCGGGTGGGGCAGGGCAGTTTGGAGAAGTGAGTATGAGGATTGAGCCCTGGTATGAAGGCATACCTGAACCTGCAGGATTGAATGTGAGAGGAAGAGAAGAAATTGCTTTGCCATGGGGTGGTAAACTGGTTTACTATAATTGTATAGTGGGCGGGGTAATTGATACCCGTTTCCTGCCCTCTATAATGAAGGGGGTGATGGAGAAAATGCACCGGGGTCCACTTACAGGCTCTTATGTAAGGGATGTGCGTGTAAGTGTATTTGATGGTAAAATGCATCCTGTAGATAGTAATGATATGGCCTTCAAAATAGCAGGTACTATGGCTTTCCGTGATGCTTTCCAATCAGCAAGCCCACAATTGATGGAGCCTATATATAACCTGGAGGTGATCTGTCCTGATGAACTAGTAGGTAATATTATGGGTGATCTGCAAATGCGGAGGGGCATGGTGGAAGGCTACGATACCGAAGGCCATTTTACGGTTGTGAAGGCCAAGGTTCCCAATGCAGAGATGTTTCAGTATGCATCCTCCTTACGCAGCTTTACACAGGGCAGGGCCAGGTTTAGGATGAGGTTTGACCATTATGCACCGGTGTCTGCAGACCTGCAGCGTAAACTCACAGATGCTTATAAGAGGGAAACTATGGAGATGGCAGAAGCCTGATCTTAACATAGATACTTACTTAATCCTGCTGTCTTAACCAGTGAGACATATTTGGAAAAGCAGGTTCATCTGCCGGAATAGTATGCTTTGCCTCTTTGGTCATACCCAGCCATTGCAGCATGCTTACTCCAAAATAATGTCCCCTGCTGAAATTTTCCAATATAGATGCTGAGGCTCCTTTATAGCCATGCGGGTGAAATACAAATTCCGCCGGAATTTGAAGATGGCAAATTGCTGCCCAGGACCATGCAATGGCAGCCATTTCGGCTGCCCCAGGGTCAATATTGTCCGACAACTTATCGGGACTACAGGCTTCCTTTCTGAATGAGGGTGACAGAACCGCCAGGTGGCCGGCTTCGTGCAGTATATCGCCGGGGTAGAGCATACGTTCTTTATCATAAAAGATACAGCCATTTTGTATGTCCAGTCCCGGTAAAAAAGTAGGGTGCTCCAGTGTGGCGCTTTCACATGGAATGCCTGTTTCATTAATAAAAGCAACTGCTTTTTCAAAAAGTTCTGTGTTTGTAATGGTGTCAGTATTTACTGCGGTCATTAACTTAATATTTTATGTTGTTTCTGGTGGAATAGAGTGCAGGGCCATACGGTTTCCTTCGCTGTCTAAAAACATGGCCATGCTTCCGTATTCGGGAGATATGGTTGTTTTAGGAACCAGTATTGTTCCTCCGGCTGCCTCTACTTTGTCCAGCACTATCTGCAGGTCTGGATTGGCATTCAGGTAAATAAGCGGTCCCTCTGTTGCAGAGGGTTTGTAATAATCTTCGTTATAGCTTATGGCCCCGCCAACACCCATCCTGTCGTCTATTGGGAACAATCTCATTTGCAGGTCGGGTGTATCTAAGGCCACCATGTGCATATCAAAGATCGTTTCATAAAATTGCTGGGCCCTGTCCAAATTGGTGCAGGGTATCTCGAACCAGCTTATGGCGTTTTTGAATGTCATAAATTCTTCAGCGTTTACTTGCTTGTCCCGTTCTTCAGGCTATCCAGCGAAAGGTTGCTTATAACCGGTTTATCAGAGCCCCTGTGGCATGTATAGCAGGTAATACGTTCCAGTTTGGGGTCTTCCATTTTGGCAAGGTATTCGGTGTTTATGGCATCTTCCATGCGCATCATATCCCGTGCTATACGCTTTTCCTCTTTCTCATCCGATGCAAAATCAAACTCCGGTTTTTCGCCTGGCTTCTGCGTGCTGTAGTGACAATGGCCGCATCTTACACCCAGTGATATGCAATAACCCTTCATGATATTATGCAGATCATGCATGTCAATATCTTTGGGCAGCACCTTCAGGTTATGGGCTTTTTCGTCATGCGGCACTTCTTTCCGGCCATATGATTGCGCCACCACTATGGCCATGCAAAACAGTGTTGCTACTATTGTTTTTTTACCGATTTTCATATCTCTTTTGTGTGCTTGGAAACTTAAATATATCAAAACTTATGCTTTAACAGGCATATTAAATACAGACGCTGAAACATTTTTATTCCCTGTATTTTTTGTTGTGCTTATACCAATATATTAGCGAATGTTTGTTCAATAAAATAAAAGACAATTGTATCCTGAATTATCTTAACAATTCTTTATATCTGTGGTGCAATATTAGATGTATATACACGTTATTTTTACCAAAGGCATTAAAATCAGCATTGTAGACAAATGGAAAGAAAAGATTTTTTAAGGACAACATTCGCGTTTTGCGGTCTCGCACTCATCCCTTCGGCCATTATAGAAAGCTGCACCAAGCAGCCTAATTCAGGCCCATCTAATGTAAGCTTTACATTAGACCTTAGCCAATCTGCCAATGCGGCCCTTAATACCATAGGCGGGGCATTAGTAGCCTATTCCGGCCAGATCGTGGTGATACATGCGGCATCCGGTTTTCTTGCCATCTCTAATACCTGCACCCACCAGGGCTGCACCGTAAATTATGATACTGCCAATAAGGAATTTGTTTGTCCTTGTCATGGCGGGGTGTATAATCAGACAGGTGCTGTTGTATCCGGGCCTCCTCCTGCTGCTTTAACGAAATATACTGTTACGCAGAGTGGAACGGTGTTGACGATTAAGTCATAAGTCGTGAGTCGTAAGTCATAAGTCGTTGGGTTTTTAGTTTTAAGTCATGGGGGTTTTTTATAGTTAATGAGAATGTCCGATTTATGAAAAGTCGGGCATTTTTTGTGCTCTATTTGGTTTAATTGTCATGAAAGAAGTTCCGCTTTCCATTTATCGGAATTTTTTCCGCTTTTTTGTTGTTTTCATTGACTATGTTTTATTTATAATATTGATTATCAATTATTTAAAGCTGTTTCCTCTTCTAAAATATTTTTTCCGCTTTTCTTCCTAACAGGGACATTTAGCTTCCTTTTTGGGCTGTTTGACTACCTTTTTGGGTTCTTTGGTTTCCTGTTTTTACTGGGTGTTGAGTGGTTTAAAGTTTAATTGCCATGAAAGAATTTCCGCTTTCCATTTATCGGAATTTTTTCCGCTTTTTTGTTGTTTTCATTTGCTTAATATTGTTTATTGTATTGATTATCAATTATTTAAAGCTGTTTTTCTTACTAAAATATTTTTCCGCTTTTCTTCCTATTAGGGACATTGTGCTTCCTTTTTGGGCTGTTTGGGTATCTTTTTGGGGTTTTTGGTTTCCTGTTTTTACCGGGGTTTGTTTGCCTGCCGGCAGACAGTGTTGAAAGGATGATTAGTTGATAGTGATGCCCGATTTCCTTTGTTTTTTTGAAATGTCGGGCATTTTTTGTGATGGGTTTTGGTTTAATAGATTGATTTTCATTTTATTATGATGCGTTTGCAATGCCCGATGGATGTCTATATTTGTCCAGTTGGGA
>CAIYVS010000791.1 GCA_903929655.1 uncultured Bacteroidota bacterium
TCCAGCCCCAGAGGCTGCATCGCGATCGCCCCCCACGCCGCCGACGTACACGTACAGTGTCTGCCCAGGCGTCACGGACAGGTCGGCAGCCACGACGCCACCCACGCCCCCGACGGCGCCGTTGTCGTTCCCCCCGCTGCCGCCCTGCAAAATCACGTGAATGCTGTACACCTGGGCCGGCACCGTGAACTGCTGCGCGGCCCCCGTGAAGGAAAACGATGTGCTGCGTTGCTGTCCCCAGCTCCGAACACCCGTGGGCTGTGAGGTGGGTCGGCTAGTGGGTTGACTGGTGGGCCTACTCGTGGGCCGGCTGGTGGGTCGGCTGGTAGGTTGACTGGTGGGCCCACTCGTGGACCGGCTGGTGGGTCGGCAAGTAGATGTGGACCGGCTCGTGGGTCGGCTAGTAGGTTGACTGGTTGGCCTACTCGTGGGCCGGCTGGTGGGTCGGCTGGTGGGTCGGCTAGTAGGTTGACTGGTGGGCCTACTCGTGGGTCGGCTGGTGGGCCTACTGATTGGCTCCGCGCCTGGTTGTTCGCTGATCCACGCCAAAAAGCACAAAATTGAAAAGATCTGGACGTGATATTTCATCGTTTCAGTTGTTTCCGTCCCTCGTTGTTGGCACCCCACACCACAAGCAATCAAATGTTAGATACCATCATACAATTGCATATTGTTGTACCTCAGTAGTAGGAAGGCCTTCCTACTCGTATACGTGTTTTGTGAACATTTGGCTGAAAGGCTGAAATACTACTCGCGGAAAAGAGTCAGAATGACAGGGTATGTAAAATCAAAAGATGTTAACGGGTGGGCCGGTTTATGGTTTCGGGTAGATGGAGATGTGCGGGGACATTCATTGTCTTTCGATAATATGCAAAACAGGGCAATAAAAGGAACAAGCGGGTGGAAAAAATACGAAATTGTTTTAGACGTTCCTCAAAATGCTACCAATCTTGCCTATGGAGCTTTGCTTGCAGGTACAGGGCAAATATGGTTTGATGATATAAATTTTGAAATAGTTGGAAATGAAACAGACATAACGGGGCCTGCTTTAAACGAACCAGCCAACCTGGATTTTAAGAATTAGGTATCTTTGTTCAACTTATTACAGTGACGAACGTATGAACTGACCGGCAATTATATCTTATATTGAAAAACATGTCTCCTCGTAAAATCTTTAAATACCTCATTTGCATTTGCTTCCTCCCTTCAATGGCAAATGCACAGTTCTCAAAAAAATCTAAAAACCACCCCATAGAAAAAACTGCTGCAGACCTGCATTGGGATGCCATTAATCGTCACAGGGATGCAATAGAGCGGGGTGGTGCCTTCGAATATGATTACGCAACATGTGCCAACGTATTTCCCCTGGAAGTTGCAAGAGGCCGGGAAATTACCTTAAGCGGCTATATCAAGACGGATAATCTTAAAGACGGTTGGGCAGGCCTCTGGTGGCATACCGACCGGCGTTATAATCTCTATGACATCAGCAATATGCAGATGAACGGCCCGCACGGCACTACAGACTGGACCTACTTCTCAGTAAGGGTACACGTTAAAAAAGAAGCTATCAGCACAGATTTTGGATGTGTTATGGCCGGTAAAGGCACAGCATGGTTCGATAAACTTGAAATTGAAATAGATGGTATGAGCTACAAAGAATTTCCCATCCTCACAAGTCCCGATACTAACTATATAAAAGTTCCTTTCTTAAATCTCGATTTTGAAGCTCCTCCTATCAATCATAAAGTAGAAGCTTGGAGCCTGAACGGCGGCGGTGATTACCAGGTAGAACTGGATAGCACTACAAAGTATAGTGGAAAGTATAGCTTAAGGATAGGCCCCAAACCACACCCACCCAAAATAGACAGCAATAAACCGCCTGAAGTAGTATTAGAGCCCCCTAAAAAAATGGAGATACCCAACGCAGTGCAGGACAGCATAAAAATGTACCTCAGACAAAGCAGCTCAAACGCAATCGTATATTTTGAAACTGCAGCAAAAATAAATGTCAACGTCCTGAATGCCAGTAAAAAAGTGCTGATACATAAAGACGACGTAAAGAGTGTAGATATAAGCGAACTGGCCAATGGTGTTTATAATATTGAGGTGTATAGTGAAACAGGGGCATTGCTGAAATCGGGGAAGGTGATGAAGGAGTGATTGAGCTTATTGGGATTTTACAGATTTACCTTGATTTTGAAATACTTTATTTGATTATACTATCTTTGTAAAAAATATTTTATGAAAACGGCCACTGCTGATTTTAATAATATTGTAGAAAGGGTTTACGATTTACCGCTTGAATATAAAGAAGAGTTGAAAAACCTTTTAGAGCATAATATTTCTGACGTTCGTCGCCAGGAAATTGCAGATAATTACAAGACAGCCCAAAAAGAACAAAAAACAGGCAAGCTAAAATTTTCTTCCTCTGTTTCTGAGCTTAAAAAAATGCTTTAATGGAAATTTCATTTAGCAGTTCTTTCAAGAAGTCTTTCCGCAGAAGGATTAAAGGTTCTGTATCTGAGGATGTTTTTTTGGAAAACGATTGAAGTATTCATTTCAGACCCATTCCATTCACAATTGAAGACGCATAAATTATCCGGTAAATTAAAAAGTTTGTGGAGCTTTTCAATCGAATATGATCTTAGAGTAGTTTTTTATTTTACTAAAGACAAGCCTCAAAAAGCTGTATTTGTAGATATCGGAAATCATGATGAAGTTTATTGAAAAAATCTGAAAAAGTATTGCGATAAACAACAAAACAGGGGGATTGCTCAAATCCGGGAAGGTGATGAAGGAGTGATTGACAGTTATCGCACTATTTAGTTGCTGTTAAAGTCCAATGATAGATTGCTGTGGGAAAATTTGCAGTCCAAGTTAAGGTTAGCTTATTATCTTTTATTAATCCTATGCCTTCATCCGTGTAGGCTGTTCCTTGTGTAACTGGATTATTATTAATGTATTGAGATGGTATCTTTACTGACATAGGGCTAGAAAGCAGCATGTCCCACGATACAGGCTTACCATCGGAGCCTATTCCCCAAAAGACGTGAATTTTTTGAATACTACCAGTTCCTGGAGTTAAAGCGATGGTTGCCTGGAATTTCCCACCTCCAGCTTCATATGCCATACCCGTATATGTGCCATAAAATTTCTGTCTCATTTCTGTCTGACAGTTTATACCCTCGTACCAAGAAGGACAAGGCATTTTCTTGTTAGGTTGTAGTGTAGCAGGTGTATTTGCAAATGTTTTAGTATCTTCTCTTTTACCTGAATTACTGTCTGATCTTTCATGACTGGATGGATGAGAATTGACAAATGAGTCTTTAATCTTATCAGGATTTTTTGATGTAATAATGGCAGTACTAATCGTCCCAACCAAGCCAATAATGGCAACTATAATTGTAACTTTACCAGTGTTATTTGAATCAGACATAAAAATATAAATTGGTAATAGAAATATAGGAGTATGACAAATATCAGAAAAGTATTTTAGATTTAATAAAACATGTTTTACGTCTCTTTTGTTCTAGTAGTTTCCCGAATCGACCTCATTTGCAAGGATGATGTCTCGACGGGGTGTTTGTAATGCCATATCATTTCACACTGTCCGGAAATGTAGAAAAGCGATACACTAGGCAATAAAAAATCCATTCCTTATCCAGCCCAGCCTCCATTCCTTCCATGCTTTGTTGGCAGCTTCGGGCTCTGCATTGAATTGCCGGGCAATAATAACTAGAGCTTCATTTACTGTAGCCCCCCTTTTCATTTCAGATAAGAAAACATATTGCGGCTCTAACAAAGTAAATATACCAATGCTGTAATCCTTTCTTGCAATAGCTATATGACTTTGTTGTTGCAGTGGTATTTCAGGATCATTGCCTTTTGCCACCTCATTATAATAGCCACTAACCGGGAAGCGGTAAGTGTGCAACGAAAAGCAGGGTTGTAGTCTGAGAGTATCATCATCACAAGTATCAGTAGCGTATGGCTTGCTTTCATTCCCCGCAGCGTCAAACATCACATACAAGTCCCATTCAAACTGCGCAAGATCCACCATAAAGTCTATCCATTCTTCTTTTTCAGCCTCGTCTTTATCAGGGCGTGTGCTGGCCAGGTAGCCGGGGAAGCGTGTCCCCAGATCAGAAAGGGTAGGGCTTTGAGAAGGATACACCGCAAGATATTCACGCGCAAAATCATCAAACAAATCTTTGCCCAGCGCATGACATAAAGCTTTGAATTGTCCCTCCATACACTGTATCAGCCGTGCATAATAACCACGCTGGTAAATAGCCAGCCTTTGTGCTGCCGATAAAGTATGTGATGGCTCTATATGTGCAAGAATATCTTCTTTTTGTGTGGTGCTGCCACTATATACAAGAGCATCCTGCATCCATGCCTGCAGCTCGCTAAGTGGAAAATTTAATTCATCGCTATTCATCCTGCCAGCGTATTTTCCATAACCTGTGGAACAAGAAAATCGATTGGAGTTGATAGGGCTTCCTGGGCAGAATAGAGTTCTCTTTTTAATACAGGCTGTTCAACAGAATCATGCATAAATTGTTTGGCCTTATTAAGCTCCGCAATGCATTCATCAAACGCAGGGATATTGCCGTCCCACTCCAGCAAGGTGGAAACACCACCTGTCAGCGACCATGCCAGCCTGAAAAGTTCCCATACATTATCTACCACAGGCCGGTCATGCGTATCAATAATATGAGTGCCGCAATGCTGGTGCCCGGCAAGGTGCATCTGCGCAATACTGCTATGCGGCAATGCCTTGATATATGCTACAGGGTCAAGGCCCGAATTGAAGCAGGTAACATAGCAATTATTCACGTCCAGTAAAAGTCCGCAACCCGTTTCTGCAACCAGCCTGCTCAGAAATTCAGGCTCAGAAATCGTAGAATGCGTAAAGCTCAGATAAGTGCTTGGGTTTTCCAATACCAGTGGGCGACCCAGGTAATCCTGCACTTTTTTTACCCTTTCAGCAGTATTCCTGTAGGCTTCCTCGGTCAGTGGTAATGGCAGCAGGTCGTGGGTGTTGGCGCTCAATACCCCTGTCCAGCAGAGGTGGTCGCTTATCCATTGCGGTTGCACCTCCAGTGCCAGTCCTTTAAGGGCTTTAAGATAATTATAATCAAGTGGCGATGTGCTGCCAATGGACAGCGAAACACCATGCAGCACCACGGGGTAGCGTTCTGCCACCTGCCGCAATACGTGGCGTGGCCTACCTGCCGAAAACATAAAGTTCTCCGAAATAGCCTCAAACCAGCCCACTTCAGGCCATTCGGTAAGAATGTGGTCAAAATGAACATGCCTCAAGCCTAGCCCAAGTCCCAACTTGGGATAAGGTCGGGACTTATTATCAGTCGTCATATACAACTTCCGCCTCCGCTCATACCACTTGCGCCACATGCCGTATAGTTGGCATCGTAGTTTTGTTGCAGCCATGCAGTGGTCGGGCCAACGGCAGAGGGCGAAGGGCCTACCTGTCGGTTTGCTTTTTTCATTTTTATTTCAAAAACTTCTCTTGCCTTTAGCCACACACCTTTGCCCTGGTTATCCCCGTCTGTAGAAAAACGTTCGGCATTAATAGGCACCGCACACGAGCCCTGCCATGCGCAAGGGTTATCGCCGGGGTGCATTTGTTCCTCACCGGTGCCATACAGGCCGCAGCCACCCTGCCCCCTGCAATTATTAAGTGTGTGGCATGAGTGTTCGGAAGCAGTGGCGCAGGTGCCTGTGCCTGCACATGCATTGGTGCCTAAACGGTCATGGCCTTTGCAGGCATTCAGCCCCATGCAGGCATGAAGCTCTAAAGGATTATTTATAACTGGAGAACTCATTTTGAAAAATAGTTTTAGTGGTGAGCAGATCAATTAAAGTGAACAAAATTATCAGGGCCTACATTTACGTCCGGCAAATCCTGTATGCGCAGCAGGATATTGCTGTCAAGATTAAGCGATGCAGGCACCGATACACAAAGCTGTACAAGTTCGGCCTTGGCAGTAGCAAGACTGTTGAACTGGTAGTTTTCAAAAGTAGGGGCTAAAGCCTGCCCGGCAGTATTGCCGGTCTGCAAATAGCGCATGCCCCCAATTATTTTGTCCAGGATAAATATCATACCCTTGTGCATACCTATGTAGAACATGCTGGCCTGCGCTTCGTCCGTCAGTTTATAGCTCGCTTCGGTCATCAGGAAGAGGTAAGAATAAACGGCATTGGCAAGATCAACTATAGGATGAAACTTAGTTGGGTAGCTGTTGCGGGTAGGGTTATCAGGGAAATTAAAAACCATAATAGACATATCGGCTGCCGTAAAGCCTTTTAATTTCTTATACAGTTCGTTGTATTTATACCAATGCGTTTCTTCATCTTTCTGGTAATCGTCTTCTTTATGATCGGTATCAGGATAGCCTTCTCCCTGGTGCATGATAATATTGATTGCTTCCAGGGCAGAGGCCTTATCTTTAACCGTTTTCAGGGAGCCACTATCTTTATTATTAGGGTATTGCGCCTGCGAAGCGCCTCTTTCAACAGGATCGTATGGATCAAGTGGTTGCTTGATGTAATAAGCGTTTTTAGGATATATGGTATCTACGTTATTGGCAGAATAATACCCTCTTCCATCCCCAAGTTGCGATTTTTCACTGTCCGGGTCTTTCTTGGTGGGCATGAAGTCAGCATCGGTAGTTTTCCTGATAATAAAGTCTTTTATATAATCGTAAAACTGGCCTATAGTATCCCAGTTGTTTTCCTGCGGGGGTGCATCGTTAGCTTCAGGTTTTTCTATCTCAAGGAACAATACCATCTGGTCAGATGAAAGAGGGGATAGCCCTACTGAAAACCCTTTTTTGTGATGTGGCAGGTTGGTAGGATAATTGCCCGGCGACTTGCAATAAATTTTAGGAGTACCACCAAGAGCCCGCATAATATTACATGCCAGGGACATATGCAGCATTTCTTCTACAGCAACGCTCATTATTAATGCGCCCGCTTTATTGGCAAATGTTGCTAACTCATCTCCATTAGGTAAGTCATCAGTATTCTCAGGAACCCGGATGATGGAATAATATGTGTAAAGGTAAATGGGGATGGTGCTTAACTCGATCTCAATTGCGGTTTGCAGATGCCCTAACAGGTTTGCGCGTTCTGCATCTGTCATTGGTGGTATAGCAACTTGCATTTCCGGTGCGTTTGCAGCAGTTTTTGCCATGGTGTAAAGTTGGTTTTATTTTATTACGGTTTGTAATAATTGTAGCCTCCTACAAAACTGTAAAAAAAATAAATAAAATCAAAATGGAGTTAATACAATTTTTGAGATACAATACAAAATTAACTGCATTCGCAAGTTTTGTTGCATGGTTTTATCATATTGCTGTCACAGCTTATTAAAATAAAGCCATTCTGCATGAATGGTCATATCAGCATACGGTCAGGATTGTGCATGTGTTTATTTGCAAACACCCCTCCAACTTCCTAATTATGACACAGATCCCATCTTTTTAACGAATACCTAATCAACATATTTTCAAATTCTCTTCAGCATCTCCAGATCAAAATCCTCCAGGCTCTTCAATTTAGCGTCAGCCACCGAAAAGCGCGGATCATCAAAATGCAATTCATCAGGCACCACGATCACTTTCATCCTTGCGGCCTTGCCTGCTATCATCCCGTTCACAGAATCTTCCAATACCACGCATTGCATCGGGTTCGATAGCAGGTCCTTCGCACAATGCAGAAAAACTGCAGGGTGGGGCTTACCCAGTTCCACTACATCTGCCGAAGTAATAACATCAAAATAATGCTCAATGTTAAAATGCTGCACCAACGCCATGATCATTCTTTGTGGCGAAGAAGAAGCAAGACCTATCTTAAACTGATTTTTTTTTAGTAACTCAAGCGTATGCTTTACTCCTTTTATAACCGTAGCACTCGTTTTCGACATAGCTATGATCTCATCCAGTATCTCCTCAGCCACCTCCGCCGACGAACTGCCAACCCAGGGATATTTCACAGCCCAGTAATCAGTCACCTCATATATGCGTAATCCGGTAGTTTCCTTAAAACGCTCGCGGCTGATGGGTATGCCATGCTTATGGGCAATACGCAACATGCTTTCGCCCCAGAGAAGCTCCGTGTCCAGCAACAGCCCATCCATATCAAACAAAACAGTATTTATCATGTATGATTTATTGGTTTGTATAAAATGTATCTTCCTGCCATTTGGCTGGATTATTAATAATATAATTCGCTATCGCATAATATTCATCTTTAGAACGAATGATATGATCGTGATAACGTGCTTGCCAGGCAAAAGGTAAATTGTTTTTTCTTGCGTAGGTTGTTACTGCCGATTTAAACCCACGGATAATAGAAGCCAAATTTTTAGATTGTGGGCCAAAGGAATTTTCACATGTTGGTTTGTCATTCGTAGAGACGCAATGCATTGCGTCTCTACTGCCGGGCATAGCCGTTATAGACGCAATGGTTTTATTAAATTGGTTTTCACCAATATTGATTATGCCGTGAAAATGGTTTGGCATTACAATAAATTCACCCAATTCTATATTCATATCAGTATGTATGCCAGGTGTTTTCATCCATTCTGATAATGCAATTTGTCCTATATCGGTTAATTGCATTTCAGCATCAACAATTGTTCCAAAATAACATTCTTTTTTTTCAGTACAAATCGTTACAAAATAACTGCCAGCATTGGCGTAATTCCATAATTGCCATCGTGCGCTGGGGATTCGATACTTATTTTGAAATAATTCTGACATGCTTCAAATTGGGGCACTATCTCCTTTTAAAGATACCATTTTCTTTTTTTATTTTTTGAACTATACGGAATATTCAATTTTAATATAACTAAGTGAATCTTTGCTATAAAATATACATAGGTGCGAAATGCATATGTATGGACGCAGTACATTGCGTCTATACTATAACGCGATCCAGCTACGTTGCGGCGAGGAGAATGAAGTCTGACGCAAAATTTCATTGGGGAATTTTGGTGTGATTTTTTCATAAAAACTACTTAATAAGGGCTTGTTAAGCTATTTTTGCCGCAAATTCCAGATTTTTATGAAGCGAACCGCTTTTTACACCCTGCTGCTCAGCGCTTTTATATTATCAGCCAAACAAGCTGCAGGTAAAATTAATTTTACCGAATACGACCTGCCCAACGGACTACACGTAATTCTGCATGAAGACCACTCCACACCTATAGTGGCAGTTTCCGTAATGTATCATGTAGGCTCAAAAAATGAAGATCCTCAAAGAACAGGTTTTGCCCACTTCTTCGAGCATTTGTTATTTGAAGGAAGCGAAAATATAAAACGCGGGGAATACATGAAATTTGTCCAGTCTGCCGGTGGCCAGCTCAATGCCAATACATCACAGGATCGCACTTTTTATTACGAAGTACTACCCTCCAACCAACTGGAACTGGCATTATGGATGGAATCAGAGCGTATGCTGCATGCCAAAATTGATGCCATTGGCGTAGAAACACAACGTAAAGTAGTAAAAGAAGAAAAGAAACAAAGCTACGACAACAGGCCATATGGTCAATTACTGAATGTAGTATATGCTAATGCATATACCAAATATCCCTATCGCTGGACGCCTATAGGCAAGGAGCAGTATATTGACCAGGCTACCCTGGAAGAATTCATGAATTTTTATAAAACCTTCTATGTTCCTAACAATGCAGTATTAGTGATAGGCGGAGATATAGATATTGCAAAAACAAAAGAATATATTAATAAATACTACGGCGATATTCCTAAAGGAACAAAGCCAATTCCGCGCCCTACAGAAGTAGAGCCTAAACAAACAGCAGAAAGAAGAGTAACCTTTTATGACAATGTGCAATTACCCGCAGTAGTATTTGCTTATCATATTCCTAAAATAGGCACCAAAGATTATTATGCTGTAAAACTGCTGGCACGCTTATTATCCGATGGTAAAAGCTCGCGTTTGCACAAAGAACTCGTTGACAAACAGGAAAAAGCAGTAGAAACAGCCGCCTTCGATCTGAATAATGAAGATCCCGGTTTGGTTATCATGCTGGGTATTGCAAATATGGGAGTAAAACCGGAAGAACTTGAGAAAGCCATGCTTGCCGAAATTGATAAAGTAAAGACCAATACCATCAGCGAAGAAGAATACCGGAAATTAATGAACCAGGAAGAGAGTGATTTTATAAGCCAGAACCAAAAAGTATTAGGAGTAGTGCAGCACCTTGCCACCGACTATACTTACGAGAAGAATCCCAATCTCATCAATACAGAATTGGATAATTATAAAAAGATCA
>CAIYVS010000792.1 GCA_903929655.1 uncultured Bacteroidota bacterium
CTTCAGAAGTAAATAATAATATAGACTTTGAGACCGTAAAAACGTAAAACGAAGAAAAAAAATTGCTAAAAACCACCGACCCGCTTATAGAACCTATAGAAGTTATCCTGGAATCATACGGCGAAAAAACTTTTCAGTTGCTCGTTTCATACCATATTCCGAGTCCGCTAAAAGAGGGCCAATCGGTGAATGAGATCAAGCACCTTGTCAGTTTTGCAGCATATAGTATTGTTACAAATTATGTAGGAGATAATAATGCGTCGATTCCGTATTAATTTTTTAGACAAATAATTTTTATCGAAGATATTCGTTGATATTCAATCCACAGTTAATACTTGCGACAAGCATATTTAATTAATGTATGTAATATAAATATTTGTTAACTGGTGGAAAATAAATTTCAATAATGTTTAAATAGTCTTTTATTTGCAGCCGATTATGTCAGAAAAGAAAAAAGCAATCATTATAGGTGCGGGTCCTGCGGGCCTGACTGCCGCTTTTGAACTCTTAATGAGATCAGATATCCAACCCATCATACTCGAAAAATCAGAGTATATAGGTGGTATTTCAAAAACCGTAAATTACAAAGGCAATCGTATTGATATTGGAGGACACAGGTTTTTCTCCAAGTCAGACAGGGTAATGGAGTGGTGGATGAAGATGATGCCGATAGCGGCAGCGCCCGATGCCTCCTTTATGATAAGTTACCAGAACAAAACGCGGGAAATAAATCCTGGAATGCTTAAAAATACGCCTACAGATCCGGACAGAGTGATGCTGGTGCGTGAAAGGCTCTCGAGAATTTACTATCTTAAAAAATTCTTCGATTACCCTGTCTCCTTATCTGCCCAAACCATAAGCAATTTGGGGATGGCGAAGATGATGAAAATAGGTATGTCTTATACCTGGTCACGCCTTTTCCAGATAAAAAATGAAAAGACGCTTGAGGATTTTTTTATTAATCGTTTTGGCAAAGAATTGTATCTCACATTTTTTAAGGATTATACAGAAAAAGTATGGGGTGTACCTTGCAATGAAATATCGTCAGAATGGGGAGCGCAGCGAATAAAAAAACTGACTATTGGGAAGGCAATTGTACATGCTGTTAAATCCCAATTCAAATCAAAAGACAAAAACGACCTTTCTCAGAAAGATACAGAAACCAGTCTCATTGAGCAATTTCTTTATCCCAAACTTGGCCCCGGACAACTATGGGAAGAAGTAGCAAGGCTGGTGCAGGAAATGGGAGGCGTCATTCACCATCACATGGAGGTGGAGAATATTAAACACGAGGGGAATAAAATAATATCATTAAAAGTTAAGAATAAAGAAACCGGGGATACGGAAACTTATGAAGGGGATTATTTCTTCTCAACTATGCCCATAAAAGAACTGGTTGCCGGAATGATACCTGCTGCCCCTGAACCTATAGCGCATATTGCTGACGGTTTAATGTATCGTGATTTCATAACTGTGGGTTTGTTGCTGAAAGAGCTGAAAGTGAAAGATGAAAAGCAGGCCAATAAACTGATAAAGGATAACTGGATATACATACAGGAACGTGAAGTGAAGATAGGCCGCCTGCAGATATTTAATAACTGGAGCCCCTATATGGTCAAAGATCCCGCCAACGTTTGGGTGGGACTGGAATATTTTTGCAATAAGGGCGATAAGCTCTGGAGCATGCCCGACGCGGAATTTATGAAATTTGCTATTGATGAACTGGCCTCAATAGGGATCATTACCAAAGAAGCTGTTCTGGATAGTACTTTATTAAGAGAAGAAAAAACATACCCTGCATATTTCGGAACCTATAACCGTTTCGAAGAACTAAAGACATACATCAACACTTTTGAGAACCTCTTCCTTGTGGGGCGTAACGGAATGCATAAGTATAACAATTCGGACCATTCTATGCTCACTGCTATGACGGCGGTTGATAATATTGTTGCGGGCAAAAAAGAAAAGGACAATATCTGGTTGATAAACACGGAACAGGATTACCACGAGAAAAAGTAATGCGCTTAGTCCACCTTCCTTACTTCCAGTTTGTCAGGGCATTCCTCCAATAATTGGCTGATGGTCTTTTTAAAAACAGGGTGCATCAAATCAGGTGCAATTTCTGCCAGGGGAACCAGCGTAAATCTTCGGTCCTGCATATAAGGGTGTGGAATTGTAAGTTCAGGAAGTTCGATTATTTCAGTGTTGTAAAAAAGTATGTCCATATCAAGCGTTCTTTGCCCCCATTTTTCTGTGCGCAGGCGTCCTGCATTGCTTTCTATTTCATGTATGGCATTTAAAAGCTCAGTGGGAGAAAGGGATGTTTCTATGTATATGGCTATATTAAGGAACTCGGGTTGATCTTCTTTTCCCCATGCCGCTGTTTCGTAAAAAGAAGATTTGATGCCTGGCTGCACCGGGTATAAGGACAATTCATCTATGGCTTTGTTTATGTATTGCTTTCTGTTTCCGGCATTGCCCCCTAATAATAGATATACTTTGTTCATGCAGGGTAAAGATAAAGCCTGAAAATATACCATTTTAAATCACCCACTAA
>CAIYVS010000793.1 GCA_903929655.1 uncultured Bacteroidota bacterium
AAAGCATATTTTAAACTACAGGTAAAGGCACAAATGGCGCGTTTCCTGTTTAGGGAGAATGGTTATTATGCCATTTATACCAAAGATGACAATGTAGTGAAAAAGGCTTTGGAAATACTGAACAGTGCGCAATATTCAAAGATCATAGGCCGGTAAGCTATCTTCCCATTTTATATTATGCGGGTCTCCTGCGTTTGCACAAAAGGCCCGATGGCCATTGGTAAGCAGCCAGTAATGGCATTGTATGGTGCGCTGATAGTTGAGGAGCTGGTGCAAGACTTTTTCGTTAATTTCTGTTGAGGGTTCTTTGCATTCTACCAGCATCCAGGGTTTGTGATCGCGGTTGTAGATGACAATATCAAAACGTTTATTCATAGCCCCCACTTTTATTTGTTTTTCTATGGCCATGAGCCCTGCAGGATATTGCATGGTATTGACAAAAAAATGAATGAGGTGTTGCCTTACATGTTCCTCAGGAGTGAGTACGAGCCATTTTTTCCTGATGATATCAAATACATAGGTCTTAGCATTTTCGTGCTTTAAACTCAGTTGAACAGCAGGGAAATCCAGGTTGAGCATATGGTTTTCCAAAAATAAGGGGAATTACTTTATTGCAGCCCATTTATAAAAAGGGGTATCCCGCCGGAACCGGCTGAAAAGCCCGCCGGGAACCGCTGAGGATTTTAGAAAAAAAATGGTTTAATGCGTTTAACCTCGAAAAGAGTTAAGAAGCCGAATCAGTATAAAATTGATTAACTTTATTATGAAAAGACGAATGTATGGCTTTATTAACGAAGGACGATATAGTAAAAGACTGGCTGCCACGATATACGGGGCTGGGCCTGAAAGATTTTGGCGAATATATTTTGCTTTGCAATTTCAGTAATTATGTGAGCATGTTTGCGGATATGCATAAGGTGCCTGTAGTGGGGGCAGAAAAGCCGATGCCTTGTGCAACAGCAAATGATATCACTATTATCAATTTTGGCATGGGCAGTGCAAGTGCTGCAACGGTGATGGACCTGCTTTCTGCAGTTCATCCTAAAGCTGTTTTGTTTTTGGGGAAATGCGGGGGGCTGAAAAAGAAGAACAAGGTAGGCGACCTGATATTGCCCATAGCGGCCATAAGAGGGGAAGGTACCAGCAATGATTATCTGCCTGCCGAGGTGCCGGCCTTACCAGCATTTGCCTTGCAAAAAGCGATCTCCACTACTATACGCGAATTCTCCAAAGATTACTGGACGGGGACTGTATATACTACCAACAGGCGGGTGTGGGAACATGATGAGGACTTTAAAAACTACCTGAGACGCATCAGGGCTATGGCCATTGATATGGAAACCGCAACTATTTTTTCTACCGGATTTTATAATAAAATACCTACAGGGGCTTTACTGCTGGTATCTGATCAGCCTATGATACCCGAGGGTGTGAAGACCGCTGCCAGAGACAGTGTGGTTACCAAAAATTTTGTGGAAATGCATTTGAAAATAGGTATTGATTCGCTGAAGCAATTGATCAATAAAAGGCTGACCGTGAAGCACCTGAAGTTTTAGTCGTAAGTTATAAGTCGTGAGTCGTAAGTAAATGAAAAAAGAACAAAGCGTTTTATCCGTTAATGAATTGAGTGTGTCTTTCCCCGATGCAGGAGGTTTTATTGCTGTGAACAAAATTGCTTTCCAGATTGAAAGGGGCAAGACTTTAGCTATAGTGGGTGAGAGTGGTTCGGGAAAATCTTTGACTGCTTTGGCATTGATGGGCTTATTGCCTAAAAACGCCCTATTGAGGGGTGATATTTCTTTGAACGGGCTCAGTTTGACAAGTGCAAAGAATTGGGAGTCTATACGGGGGAAAGAAATCGGGATGATCTTCCAGGAGCCGATGAGCTCTTTGAATCCTGTAATGAAGATAGGAAAGCAAATTGCTGAATGTATTTCTGTTCATCAAAGTATATCAAAACAGGAAGCAAAAAAACAGGTTATAGCATGGTTAGGGAAAGTACAATTGCCGGACCCTGCTGAAATATATAAGAGGTATCCGCACCAGTTATCAGGAGGGCAAAAACAACGTGTAATGATCGCGATGGCTATGTGCAATAAACCTTCCCTGCTGATTGCAGATGAACCTACTACGGCACTTGATGTAACAGTGCAGCATGAGATCATAAAGCTGATGCAGGGATTGCAGGCCGAAACCGGAACAGCGATGATCTTCATTACGCATGACCTGGGACTGGCGGCCGGCATAGCGGATGATGTGATGGTAATGCACAAAGGCGAGATGGTGGAATATGGCAGTGCCGACGAGGTGTTAAAGCATCCCAGGCATATTTATACAAAGGCCTTACTTTCCTGCCGGCCTTCTGCGCAACAAAAGAACAGACCTTTACCTGTTGTAGCTGATTTTACGGAAGAAGCACCGGTGCAAAAAACTGAATACAAGAATATTGTCAGGACAGAGACATTACTTGAGGTGAAAAACCTGCGCGTCTGGTTTACAGAGCATAGAAACCTGTTTGGCAAGGCTAGCGAATATTTCAGGGCGGTGGATGATGTTTCCTTTACAATGAAAAAAGGAGAGGTGCTGGGGCTTGCTGGCGAAAGCGGTTGCGGCAAAAGTACTTTGAGCCGGAGCCTGATGGGTTTATTGCCGGTGCAAAGCGGACAGATCATTTTTGATGGTAAAGACCTGGCACATATTGCTGCAAGCGAAAGAAGGGTGCTGAGCAGGCAGATACAAATGGTATTCCAGGACCCTTATTCTTCACTCAATCCCAGGATGACTATAGGTGATATGCTGATGGAGCCTATGGCTGTGCATGGCATCGTTCCGAAAAAAGAATTGAGAAAAGAAGCTGAGCGTTTATTGGATATCGTACATCTTCCTGCTGATTCCATGAAACGCTACCCTCACCAGTTCTCAGGAGGGCAAAGGCAACGTATAGGTATTGCCAGGGCGCTGGCACTAAGGCCACAATTGCTAATATGCGATGAAAGTGTATCAGCGCTGGATGTAAGTGTACAGGCGCAGATATTGAACCTGTTAAAGGATTTGCAGCAGGAATTTCAGCTAAGTTATTTGTTCATATCGCATGATCTTTCTGTTGTTTACTATATGAGTGACAGGGTAATGGTGATGCAATCGGGAAAGATAGTTGAGGCCGGCAAGGCTGAGCAGGTGCTGAAACACCCGCTTGTGGATTATACAAAGAGGTTGGTGAATGCTGCGATATAATGTATTGCAATAAATAAGTAAATTTGTAAAAAACAGACTTTATGATTCCTGCTTTGGTAATGAAAGATATAAGGAAAGAGGTGAAGAAAGGTATAGATAACGCTGACGACAAAACGGTAAAAATGATCTATGCTATGCTGGAAGTTGAACAAGGCAAAGATCCCTGGACTGATCCGGACTTCTTATCTGAAATAGACATGCGTACTAAAGAATTTGAGCAGGGAAAGGCAAAGTTATTTACTCTTGAAGCTTTAGAAAAGGGGGCAAGAAATTCTTTCAAAAAACGCCAGAGATCAGTTAAATGAGTGTGTATAAATATACATTTCATGCTGATGTTGCATTCGATTATAATGATGCATATAATTGGTATGAATCGCAAAAAGAAGGTTTGGGAGAACAATTTTTAGCACTGGTTCGGAAAAAGATAGAGGAAATTGCAAGAGCACCGGAAACCTATGGAGTAAAATCAAAGAAGGGCTATAGGGAGGCTCATTTGGATATATTCCCTTACTTGTTGGTCTATAAGATATACAAGAAACAAGAACTTATTTTCGTCAGTTCTATTCATCACGAGAAGAAACATCCACGCGCAAAATTTCGTAAATAAAATGCCCCTGTAGCTTAAGGGGTATACACATATAATTGCCGGGTAGCTGCATTGTGGTGGTCCTGCCAGAGGAAATAAATGTGGCCATTGTGTATTTTAATGTCTTCTGCAAATGGTTTTTTCAGTTTGATGCGATGCGCATCCAATTGTCCTTCGTTGAGCATTATCTCGTTAATAGTTTGTACCTCGGCAGAATTTATAGGATGTACGTAAAATTTTTCAGTAAACAGGTCTTTTATAATATCTGCATATGGATTCTTTTTGTCGAGGAAGTCTGAAGGGGTATTCTTTACCTCAATTCCCTCCAGGTTAAAATAGCGGATCATTTTGTCGGTATGGTCGAAAACCAGGAGGGTATCATTTTTTAAAAATATGGGTAGGTCTATCATGCGGAGGTTGTCTTTATCCCATACGTTGCGCATGTTGCCCACATCAAATTTTGGCCTGAATTTTCTTTTTTCATCTTCTGTGTAATACCATACGTCTTCTTCGCGGCTGTGGACGTATGATAATGTATCGTGGAACTGAAGAAATACGTGAAATATGGAGTCTCCTTTTTCTATAAAGCCATAGGTGACGAGGAATGAGTCCGGATTGCATATTTTATAATAGAGTTTGTTATCAAGGGCAACCTGGCATTGTTTCAGGCCTTTAAGGTATTTTATATCGTAAGGTTTGCCTAGTTCAATATGGCCGGAATCAATATCCAGGGGATAAAATTTGTTGTAGCATACGCAGTAGTATTTTCCTACGCAGCTTTTAAATATAGACAAGGGTTCTTCCGGTAATTGTTTAAGTGCAATAGTATCGCCATAGTTATCGAGTAAAAACAATTTTGCGCCCCGGCCAAAAGCTCCGTTATAGGCAGCAACTAAAATATTGTCGCCTACAAAGTCGTAATCCACCACATAATCGCGGGAAGATTGTAAAATGCGCTGTATGGGTTTGTTGCTTATTATCACTGCTTCCTGTAGTGTTGCAGCCAGGCCTTGCAAATAAACTGTTTTTTCATAATCCCTGATGGTATCCGGTTCGTAGCCATCATGTACTGCAATAAGATAGGTGTACTGCAGGTAATAAGCGGGAATATGAATAAAGCCATCGGAATCGCTATGGGTAATAATAATGCCGTTTCGCAGATAAACAGCAACATTACTTAAAGGTATTTCGACATCCATAAAACGCATGGTGAGGGTATCCTGCTTGTATGATTGGGCACAAAGAGGAGTGGTTATTCCCAAGAGGAATATTAACAAGAGGTATGTGAAAAATGGCTTCATACCATATAATAGACGTATAAAGTTACAGAAAAAGGAATCAGGATTGCAGGGCTAAGGGATTGCGGGGAGGTATGAACCTGTAAAAACAGTTTTTTTAGTTTTGTGTATATTGCTTCGACAAATTATTATGGAACATCTGAAACAGGAACTTTATAAGCTTTGCCGGGAGTATATCGTTCAAAAGGCGGGAATGCTTCAAAATGCTATTGCCGAGATACAGGAAGCGATGAATAATGAAAGCAAAAGCAGTGCAGGCGATAAGTATGAAACTGCCCGCGAAATGCTGGAACAGGATATTGATATACATATTGTGCAACTGAACGAACTGAATAAACAGAAAGAAATACTGGACAGGATAGATCCGAATATATGGAGCGGCGTTGTTGTGCCGGGTAGCCTGGTTAAAACAAAAAATGCCAATTATTATATTACTATCAGTGCCGGTGTGCTAAAACTTAATGGCGCTACTTATTATGCCATTTCATCAGTTTCGCCTATTGGGGCGAAACTGATGGGGCAAAAGCCGGGAAGTAAAATTGTTTTTAATGAAAAAGAGATCATTATTGAGGAAGTGCTTTGAATCTTGATGATTTACTATGATTGTAGTTTATTTCAATCACAGCAGTATTGTTATTAATCTACTTTTTTAGGAGGGAGGTCGAAGGCAATAGCTTCGTGGTCGAGCTGGCCTTTGTGGGAGCCATCGCAAAAAGGTTTGTTTTTTGAATGGCCACAGCGGCATAAGGAAACTACTGTTCTGCCTTGCAGTCCATATGCGCTGCCGTTCTTATCTACTATTTCGAAATCGCCGTCTACTTTTATAGAGCCGTTGCTATTGATGGTAATTTTTGTTTTGGACATCATGAATTGTTTAGGGTTTAAAGATACAGTACTTCTACTTTCATTCAAGTGTTAAAATAAAAATAGCCTGATCTTCTAAATGGTGCTTTAGTTCCGGTTGAGGGCATCGACTCAGGAATCTTTAAATTGAATTTTAAATTCTGAAATGATCCTGTAAAATTCAGTTTCTGTCTTTGCTTTTCTGAAATTGTAAAGAAGCAGATCTAATCCATTCCACATCAGGAACCATCCTGCAGGCTCTATTATGATGCGCATTACCATGACAGGAAAAGCTTTATACCCTAAAAAAGTAATATAAGAGTCTATGGCCATTAGTAAGATCCCTGCTGTAACAAACACAATTCCTCTTTTATATACCCGTTTTTCTTTTTTATGTAATGAGTCAAACCTGTTCCTAAACTGGTCGTGAATGCTGGCTGCGATTTCTGTTTCGTTTTCTTTTTTTCTTAATCCGGCAGGCAATAATAATACGAGTTCATTAAATCTTTCGGTCTTGTATTTTAAAGTTTCCCTTAATTCTTCAATGAAATCCTCAGATACTCTCCGTTTATGATAGTGTCGTGAATCAAAATCGGAAAATATATCATCATAGGAATCGAGCCAAAGACTTAGTTCGGGCATTATTAATGTTTTAACCTGTATGTACTCCCATTTGTTTCCAGCCCAGTTCCTTCAGCCTCCTGATATGGGAAACAAGCGCATTTGCAAAGGAAGGTTTGAGATTGTAATTATAGCCAAATTCCCTGGCAGTTTTTTCAACTATAGGAGCGATTTTACGATAGTGGACATGGCTGATATTTGGGAATAAATGGTGCTCTATCTGGAAATTAAGACCACCTACATACCAATTGAGGAGGAGGTTGTTCCGGGCAAAATCGGAAGTGGTTTGCAATTCATGCACTGCCCAATCGTGGTGTATTACTCCTTCTGCATTTGGCAGGGGTTGTTCGGTACCTTCCACTACATGCGCCATTTGGAATACGGTGCTTAATATAAACCCTGTAACCCAATGCATCATAAAAAAGCCGAGTAATACCTGCCACCATGTGAAATTTGTGACCATGATTGGCAAACCAATTATTACTATGAGATAAATGATTTTAACAATAACCATCCTGAAGTACTCTCTGGTCGGATTTACATTATATTTCGCTGTAACGCCTAATTTGTTATATGTTGCCAATTGGGTAAAATCCTTTACCATTTTAGAGATGGTCAATAAGCCGTAGAAGAAGAATGCATGAATGTACTGGTAATAATGAATTTTGCGTAAAGGGGCATTCTGAGATAATCTTATAGGCCCTTTTGATGCAATATCTTCATCCAGGCCTTCAATATTAGTATATGCGTGGTGAAAAATGTTATGCTGCATTTTCCAGTTAAAAACATTGCTTCCCAGTAAATACATGGTTCCTCCGAAAAGTTTGTTGAGCCATTCTTTATGAGAGAATGACCCATGCACTGCATCGTGCATGACACACATTCCGGTTCCCGCAACCCCGAACCCCATAACAATAGTAAGAAGGAAGGCAAGCCAGGTAGGCATGGGTATGGTGCAAATGATAATGAACGGGATAATGTAAAGAGAGAGCATTACTATTGTTTGCATAATAAGTGTAAAGTTCCCTTTGGTAGAAATACCTTTTTCTTTAAAATAGGCATTTACATTTTTACGAAGTGCTATCCCAAACTGATGTTCTGATGCATCATTGGCAACAAATTTTATTGTTTTCATATTCGGAATATTAGTCCTATGCTAAGGTATAAATCAGGGCGGGCTTAAATAGTGATCTATATCATGTTTTGCTTTGATTTACATCACATTTGTGATGAATTCAGATATGGAAATTTATAAAA
>CAIYVS010000794.1 GCA_903929655.1 uncultured Bacteroidota bacterium
AACAAGGGTGGAGTGATAGTAAATTTAGGTTTCCCGGGAAGAGATGAACCCGTTCCAACTTTTAATCCTCTTGATCCCCAATATATATATATGAAGCATATCACAATTAAGCCATTAATTAATATGGCTGAATCTGATATGCATCGCAATATGTTGTTCATCCTTGACATGATGAAAGAAGGAAAGTTAAAGCCTGAAGAAATCATATCTGAAGATATCTTTTATAGTGATCTTGGTAAACAATACGAGAAATACCTGGACAAGAAGTCATCTTTATTTACTACTATAATTAACTGGAAATAAATGTCATTAAAGGTTGGATTGATAGGGTTGGGAAGGATGGGGGCAGAACCATCTGAAAGGTTTGTTGGGCAAGTGCCTCCAGGCTGGCTACCTCTTTCTCATGCCGAGGCAATTCTATCTAATGAAGGCCTGGAATTATCAGGGTTATGTGATAATGATGAAGGCAGAAGGCAAAGATTTGGCAAGCATTACGGGGTAGATACTGTTTATAGTGACTATAAGCAAATGATTGATGAGTTGAGACCTGATATTATATCTATCGCTACACGTACGGACATCAGGTGCGATATTATTAATTATGCATTGGGTAAAGGTATTAAAGGGTTTTACGCAGAGAAGCCTTTGGCCAGGAGTATAAAAGAAAGCAGGGAGACCTTGGAACATATTGAAAGTTGCGGTGCTAAGATCGTTTATGGTGCCACAAGACGTGCAATGGACGTTTATAAGAAAGCCAAGGAAATTTGTTTTTCAGGGGAATTGGGCAATATCAAACATATTAATATTGAATTTGGTCATAGTGCCCTGTTGTGGACACTACCACATGCTGTTGACCTGATCGTGTTTTTTGCCAACTGTTCTGAATTTGAAACTGTTCAGGCAGCTTGTTCAGGAGCAGATTTTGGTGGACCTGTAACAGATAATATCCTGGATATGGATCCTCTTGTGGATTTTGCATATTTTAAGATGAGTAGTGGTATTAGTGCTACTATAAGCCCTGTGAATGGGTTTAATGTAAGAATCGGGTGTACGAATGGGATAGTAACAGTGCATGGTAATGGAGGATTTATTGAAATAAATAAAACCGGCCAAATGACTGATTATTTTCATGATACTGAGATAATAAAAGTTGAACCTAAAAAAAGCGGTACACAATATTTATTTGCTGATTTATGTGATGCAATATTATTACAAAGAGATGTGATGAATATTTCACCTGCAGAAATACTATGCGGACAAACAATGTTGTTCGGCATTGTTCAATCTGCAAAACAAAAAGGAATAATCCTGACTGCTTCCGACCTGGATGAGGAATTGATAATTACCGGAAGAACCGGTCAATTGTTTGCTTAAATGAGAATCGCAGTTTTATCAGATATCCACGGGAATGAACAGGCTCTTAAGGAGGTACTGCGCATAGCTAAAAATGAAAAAGTAGATAAGCTTTTGATTTTGGGTGATTTTGTAGGTTATTATTACCATCCTGACAAGGTATTGGAAATGTTAAGGGAGTGGGACCCTATTTCTATAAAGGGAAATCACGAACTTATGCTGGAGCAAATTGTTGCCGGTGCGATGGATGAATCTAAATCCAGATTGAAATATGGTAGTGGTCACAGATTTGCACTTGAGAAGCTATCAAAACAGCAATTAGAAGAATTAAGATATTTGCCTGAAAGTAGAGAAGTGGAGATTGATGGTGTGAAAATACAGATGTACCATGGATCGCCAATGGACCCCGGACAATATTTATACCCGACAACTGAAAAGAATATACTTGATAATTGTGACAGCAGCAGATGCGATTTTGTTTTGATCGGGCATTCGCATTATTCATTTGTACACAGGAACAAAAACAGTACCTTGATAAATGTGGGGTCCGTAGGGCAGTCACGGAGCATGGGCGGCGTTGCATACTGGGCAATTATTCACACTGAAAATAAGAGTTTTGAAATTAAAGCGACTGCTTATGATGTGAGACCTCTTTTGGATTAAATAGCGGAAACAGATCCTGATGTTCCGTATTTGCAAAATGTTTTACTAAGGAATATAAGCTATTAGATGAAAAAAGTAATATTCAGGGCGGATGGTAATGAAGAAATTGGCTTAGGGCATGTATTAAGAAGCCTATCTTTAGCAGAAATGCTTAAAGAACACTTTACTTTAATTTTTGCAGTTAGAACTCCGTCTAATTTTTTAGTAGATACAATAGAGCGTATTTGTGACGAGATAATGATTGTGAAAAACGAAGAAGACTTTATTGCATCATTAAATGTGAGTAATATAGTTGTTTTGGATGGTTATTATTTCGATACGGAATATCAAATAAAAGTAAAGGAGACAGGTTGTAAACTTGTTTGCATTGATGATATAGCCGAGTATGATTTTGTTGCTGATGTTATCATAAATCATGGTCCTAATGCCAATAAAAACATGTATCATTCTTTGCCAGGTACCAAATACTGTTTAGGGCTTGAATATGCGTTAATAAAAAAAACCTTTTTAATAAAAAAAAGAAATAAAATTGACAAGGCAAGCGAATTGTTGATTATTATGGGGGGGGCAGATAAATTTAATTTGACATTAAAGGTTCTTGAAGCAGCAGTTCGGTGTAAGTATTTGCAGAAAATATATGTTGTATTAGGGAGTGGAAATGTAAATGAAGAAAGTATCTCCAAAATGTGTGATATCCATCCTGAACAAATAATAATATTGAAAAATTTAAAGCCAGAGGAAATTGCTGAGACTTTTTTTAAATGTCAATTAGTTATTTGTCAAGGCAGCAGTGTTGCTATTGAAGCTGCCAGTATTGGCTTGGGTATTTTATGTGGTTACTATATAGATAATCAACTAACCATTTATAATGGTTTAGTTAGAAACAATATGGTAATGCCTCTTGGAAATCTCTTAGATATATCTAATGAAGACTTATTGTTTAATATCAACCGTCTTGTTTTGGATATTAAACAAATTAATTTTCTGATCAATAATCAAAATAGGTTTATTGATGGGAAATCACCTGCCCGGTTATTAAATGTTTTTAAAAAGTTAGCTGCATGAAAATTGCAATATTGGCAAGTGGTGGCTTAGGCTTTAAATGTTTACAATTTTTAAATGAGCGATACGATATTGTTTGTGTTTTTACAGACAGCGCATCTAATAGCATAATAAATTGGGCCCAGGAAAATGATAAGCCTGTTTTTAAGGGGAACCCACGAAACGGAAGATGTAGGGATTTTTTTATTAAATATGATATAGATGTTGTTTTTTCAATAAACTATCTTTTTATTATAGAAAAAGAGATGATCTCATGGCCTAAACGGTATGCTTTTAATATTCATGGATCTTTATTGCCTAAATACAGAGGGCGTACGCCGCATGTATGGGCTATCATAAATAATGAGAAGCAAACTGGGGTTACAGTTCATTTTATTAATGAGGGTTGCGATACGGGTGATATTGTATTTCAACGATCATTTGAAATTAATACAGACATGACTGGCGCTGATATTTTAAAACGTTTTGAGATATTGTATCCTGATATGATTAGTACTGTTTTGGAAAAAGTAAGTCGTAATAGTATTGTTCCAATTAAACAAGACGAAATTAAGGCTACGTATTTTGGTAAGCGTACCCCTGGAGATGGAGCAATAGACTGGAACTGGCAAAAGGAAAGGATACAAAATTGGGTACGTGCGCAAACATTTCCTTATCCCGGAGCTTTTAGTTCTTATGATGGAATGAAGATAACAATCATGAGCGTATTACCGGATGATACAGGGTTTGACTGGAATGATCCAAATGGAAAAATTATAGCAATAAAAAATAGTTCTCCTGTTGTTAAAACACCTAATGGTGCATTATGTTTGAATAATATTGTTAATGAAAATCCATTGGAATATAAAATAGGCAACCTGTTTATATGAATGATATATTAATTAAGAACAGAAAGATGGGTAATGGACATAAACCGTTTATCGTTGCGGAAATGTCTGGAAACCATAATCAATCAATCTCCCGCGCTAGAGAAATTATAAAAGCAGCAGCAGAAACTGGAGTAGATGCTATTAAGCTACAAACATATACTGCTGATACAATGACCATTCAGGGTGCATTAACTATTAATGACTCCAAATCGCTATGGAATGGAAGAGAGTTATATGATCTTTATAAAGAAGCATACACCCCGTGGGAATGGCATGCTGAATTGTTTGATTATGCCAAATCGTTAGGTTTAATCGCATTTAGCACACCGTTTGATGAAAGCTCTGTTGATTTCTTGGAAAAGTTGGGTGTACCAGTTTATAAAGTTGCATCGTTTGAGAATACCGATTGGCCTTTATTAACAAAAATTGCATCAACAGGTAAACCTGTTATAATGTCAACAGGGGCTGCTACCGTTGCACAGATATCAGATGGAGTGGATGTGCTTAAAAGGAATGGATGTAAGGAACTTATTTTATTAAAATGCACAAGCTCTTATCCGTCTACCCCGGAAAACACGAATCTGCTTACTATTCCGCATCTTGCCCAGCTATTTGATTGCCATGTTGGATTATCTGATCATACTATGGGGATTGGTGTTGCTATCGCATCTGTAGCATTGGGTGCAAGGGTTATAGAAAAGCATTTTACACTTTCTCGTGCCGAGGGTGGGGTAGATAGCGCATTCTCTATGGAACCTGATGAAATGAAATTGCTTGTTGATGAAACAAAGAATGCTTTTGAGGCTTTGGGAAATATACAATATGGTATCCAAGATGCAGAGAAGGGTAGTATTATCTTTAAGAGGTCGATCTACGTTGCAGAGGATATTAAAGCTGGAGATACATTCAGCAAAGACAATATCAGAGTAATAAGGCCAGGCTTTGGATTGGCGCCCAAATATTATGAAAGCATTTTAGGGAAAATTTCTAATAAATCTCATAAAAAAGGTACCCCTTTAAGTTGGGAACACCTACTATAAATAACCGGATTTGAAAAATATAGCGATCATTACAGCAAGAGGTGGTAGTAAAAGAATACCACGAAAGAATATTAAAAATTTTCTCGGACAGCCTATTATTAAGTATTCAATTGATGCGGCGCTTGAATCGGGTTGTTTTGATGAAGTAATGGTTTCTACTGACGACCTGGAAATTGCTGATATAGCTGAATCTTTTGGCGCTATTGTGCCGTTCTTGAGAAGCGCGGATACTTCTAATGATTTTGCAACTACTGCGGATGTTTTAATTGAGGTTATTAATCAATATAATGGTGTAGGGAAACAATTTGATAATTTCTGTTGCATTTATCCTACTGCGCCTTTTGTGACCGCGACCAAGCTAAAGAAAGCTATGGATTTATTACAGTCGACGGGTGCTGATAGTGTTTTGCCAATAACAAAACTCAGTTTTCCAATATTGAGGTCTTTAAAAATTGAGAATGAGCTGGTGAAGTTTAATTGGCCGGAATATATTCATACCCGCTCGCAGGACCTTCCTGCTGCATATCACGATTGCGGACAGTTTTATGCATTGAATACTGAAAGGTTTTTGGATACTAAAAAGATATTTACCGATTTTACTGTACCTATTGAAGTGCCGGAATCGGAAGTGCAGGATATAGATAATGAAGAGGACTGGAAGATAGCAGAGATAAAATATACTTTCCTGTTAGATAAGATGAAAGGGTAAGAATGTATAAAGCATTAGTGATAGGTTGTGGGAATATTGGTGCAGGTTATGACCTTGAGAATGAGCATATTCTGACCCACACTAAAGCTTATCATCTGAATTCGAATTTTGAACTTGTGATTTATGATAGCGATCATAAGCTGGCACAAGTAATATCTGAAAAATATAATTGTACTATAGCAGAGTCTATTTCTAAAGAGGCATTAAGTGGGTATGATATTGTTAGTATATGCACGCCTACCAATACTCATTTTGCTATTCTGAATGATGCAGTTTCTGCCGGTGTAAAACTTATTATTTGTGAAAAGCCGGTTTCGTATGATGCTGAAGAGTTAAACAGTATTACAGAAATATATGCGAGAGGACATTCCAAAATATTGGTTAATTATATCAGGCGATTTCAGCCCGCTTATAAAGCGTTGAGGAATTTTATTTCATCTTTACTAAAAATAGAGGAGTTAACTAATGTTTCAGTCAGGTATCAGAGAGGCTTTATTAATAACTGCAGTCATGCATTTGATCTTATTGAATACCTGACAGACAAACCAATTAAGTTAACAGGGATTGGAAAGCATAATGTTATAAACGATCACTTTAATAATGACCCGACACTTTCTTTACAAACAATGTGGGATAATGTGAATTTTGATGTGCTTGGTCTTACTAATGTTCAGTTTTCTCTTTTTGAAATTGATCTGTTTTTTGATTTGCATAAGATAAGCATTAGTGAGGTTGGTAATGTAATAAATGTATATAAGGCTGAGAAAGGTGCGAAAAACCTGCAGACATTGGGACATTTGAGTGAATATTCAGGCAGGAATTGCATGCAGGATTATATGAAGTATGTAATTAATGAATGTTGTGAGTTATTGAGTGGGAAAGCTGTTAACGACAATTTTATAAGGTCGGTAAGTTTGAATCAAAAAATGTTAAACTATTTATCGTTATAAATATGGCAAAATTAGCAATAAACGGAGGCACACCAGTACGTACCAAACTATTCCCAGCATATAATACTATAGGTAATGAAGAGAAGAATGCTGTGATGAAGGTTCTGGATAGTGGAAACTTATCCCAGTTTTTAGGTGCCTGGCATAAAGATTTTTACGGAGGCCCAACTGTACAGCATTTTGAAAAAGACTGGGCATCTGCTTTTGGTGCTAAATATGCGATCACTGTAAATTCAAATACATCGGGGTTGTTTACGGCTATCGGGGCCTGCGGTATCAAGCCGGGTGATGAGGTGATTGTTTCGCCTTATACCATGTCGGCTAGTGCTTTAGCGCCTATTATATATGGTGCAGTGCCGGTTTTCGCAGATGTTGACTATAATAATTTTGGCCTGGATACTGCAAGTATAGAAGCGAAGATAACGCCGAGAACAAAAGCGATATTGGTCGTTCATATTTTTGGCAATCCTGCTCACATGGATGAGATCATGGCCATAGCAAAGAAGCACAGCTTGTATGTGATAGAAGATTGTGCCCAGGCCCCCATGGCGACTTATAAAGATAAGTTTGTTGGTACTCTAGGGGATATTGGCATTTTCAGCCTTAACTATCATAAACATATTCATACAGGCGAGGGTGGAGTGATTGTAACCAATAATGATAAACTGGCTGAAAGGTGTTATTTAATAAGGAATCATGGCGAGAATATTGTTGAGTCTAAAGGTGTTCAGGATGTCTGGAATACTTATGGTTTCAATTATCGTATGACTGAAATGGAAGCGGCTGTAGGTATTGAGCAGCTGAAAAAACTTCCGGGCTTATTGTCGGAACGAATAAAGAATGCAGATTACCTGGCTCAAAAGATAGGCGCAATATCGGGTATTACCCCACCGTATATCGAAGCAGGGAGTAAACACGTATATTATGTGCAGGCTTTTA
>CAIYVS010000795.1 GCA_903929655.1 uncultured Bacteroidota bacterium
ATGTAAACACCATTTGCCAGCTCATTACCCAAGCTAATGTTCTTGTTGATATTGCCATTATCCAAAGTGGCAATATCGTTAAATACAGTTTCACCCACCATATTAGTGATCTCGATTTTTGCTTCCGGATCATTTGAAGATAAATTGCCTTGTATAATAAATGTACCGTTATTGGGGTTAGGAGAAACAGATAAAGATGCACTTTGCTTGTTAATATTCTGTGTTCCGGTGCTATGCTTAGGCACAGGCGACTTCAGGTGATCGCTGCAAGATATCGAAGCGGTACATGTTTTATAGGTAGCTTGTGTTGCCTGTATGCTATAAGTACCAGATGGAAGTGCATAGCAATTTGGTGGTGGCGTACCCGGAAAATAACTATAAAGTTTATCGCCTGGGTGGGCAGTGCCCGAAGAGATATAGGTATTACTTACGTCATATAGGTCATAGGAAATAAGAGCACCTGTTGAGCCGGAAAATTCAAACGCATCAGAGGTACCTACAAAATTAATTGTGTTAACACATCCTGTTGGAGTAGTAGCAGTTACAACAGTAGAACAAGTAAGGCACCCGCCCGGATTACTGAAAGCATCTGTGACCCCTGTTATACTAAAAGTGGTAGTAGAGGAAGTGCTCACACTAACTGATATAGTGCTGGTAGCAGGATTAGGAGAACCTGGTAAGGTCACAGATCCAGATACACCACCTCCGCTATATGTTGCAGTACTTCCCGGAGTGCCCGTAAATGTTAATGAAACGGTATTAGGATTCTGACCCGAACATATAATTCCCGAAGAAGAGATATCTACTATTGCGTCACCGGAATTACAGCTAACACTGTCATTACATACAGGCCCATCAAATATTTTTATATCATCAATGTCCCCTGTAAAAAAATATCTGAAATCGGGGCTTGTACTGAGAGGAGAATTAGAACTCCCTATAAACAGATCATTTGAACCGGAATAGGAATATTGATTTGACCATCCGGCAGGTTCTGAAAGTACAAGGTTACCATCTACATATAATTTCCAGTCACCCGTTGTCCCATCATAAGAAAGTGTAACACAATACCATGTATTTGCTGCTACATAGCCATAAGATGTAGGACTGCTGGTGCATGGTAAGCATGGGTCAGACTCAGGAAAAGATGCAGACCCTGCGCAACTACCTTCAAAAACAGTATTGTTGGGATTTGAGGTATAACAATCTGGCAAACCATATGTATAACTCTCATAGCAATTGTCAGCAAAATAAAGGCAATAATGTTCTGAGCCATACATATTGCCATGATAAATAATAGAATTTACCTGGCAAAGATTACTCCAGAAACCTGTAGGGCGTACAATTGCAGATAATGACCATGAGCTAAGATCTAATAATGGGTTAGACGCAAACTCCAGGAAATTTTCGCTACTGGCATCAAAATGTAATGCAGTATTAGCAATACCTGTCCTTCCGGGTACTGTAGTCGTGGGTATATAACTACTGCTGTTAATAGGGCTCCATCCTTGCACAAGGTCAGTAGTACTTCCATTGGTAAAATTCCACCACGCAATCAGATTAGGCGCAGTGCATTGAGCATGTGTGTCAGGCGATCCGAATGCCAATAAAAGAAAGAATAAGATCTTTGAGATCTTAAAGAATTGCAGAACGTGTTTTTTCTTTTCCATGTTAGATGATTTTTAAGTGAAAAAAATATTTCACTCCTAAACTATCGCAGATTAATAATTTAAAAACCTTCCATGTTGTGAATGGTTAAGCATAAGGAGTAGAAGGTGGTTTCAATCCGACGAATGGTAATCAGTAAAATTGAAGTGTAATTTTCCGTAAAATGAAAGTAGATTTAATATTCTGTATCCGGTAATAGCGGATTTACTTTCGAGAAAAAATTCAGAAAATTTTTTCTTTCGCTCCTCGCCACAGGTATCTGCGTTTTATCGCAAAGGGTGATGAGGCCATTGCTTTCATAACGGTCAATGCATTTCAGATTTACTATATAAGATCTATGCACCTGGTAAAAAGAATGCCCCTCCAGCACAGAGAAAAATTTATTCATACCATAAGAACTGAGTAGCCTGGTCTTGTGTGTAACAATGCTTGTATATTTATTTTGTGCTTCAAAATAAATGATGTCTTCAATATTGATAAAGTCGATCGCATTATTATTGGGTATACCAATACGGGACTTATTTATTTTAGGTACAGTGCTTGCCTGGTTTGCACATTTTTTATTCCACACCCGTATCACGGCAAGGTCCAGTGTTTTTTTAAGCGCATCATCATCAATCGGTTTTAATAAATATCCGGAAGCAGAAAAGCTAAAAGCCTTCACTGCATATTCCTGGTGTGCGGTTGTAAATATAATTTCACTTTGCAACCTGGGTAATAATTGTAGTAGCTCTATTCCGGTTTTTTCAGGCATCACTACATCAATGAATATAATATCAGGTTCATTATTCCGCAAACCCAGCAAGGCATCCTCCCAATGCGTGTAGTGATTGGTGATATTGATATATGGATTCAGGTGCTTTATCCGCGCATCTAGCAATTGGATTGACAATGCCTCGTCATCAATAATGACGCATGAATAATCTGTTATCATTGTGGTGCGTTTATGAATTTATATAAACTCACCAAAGCTAGCAGAACAAGCATAATAAAGAAGTGCTATCGGACTAAAGGTGCTTTTCATTAAACGAAACACCCTTTTCATCGGAGGAAGTATATTATACCAATTAGACTTGTAAATTACACTAAAAAATAATACCTTTGGCGTATGCCAAAGAAGCTAACTATTGTTGTCA
>CAIYVS010000796.1 GCA_903929655.1 uncultured Bacteroidota bacterium
CCCATGTTTTCCAAGGATTATCTTGACTGTAACTACTAAAGATATTACAAAGCAACAGAAAAATTATGAATTTTTTCATTCCAAAATTATTTGCTATTTCAAATGCGAAGCCTTCAGCCCTTTAATAACAGCATTCGTAAAGCCGTTGGCTTCCATTTCATTAAGACCTTTGATCGTGATTCCGCCCGGAGTGGTTACTTTGTCAATTTCTACTTCAGGATGCGAATTATTAGCTTCCAATAAATCAATAGCGCCACGCAAGGTTTGGATAACCACTTCTTTGGCAACGCCAGGGTAAATGCCCATTTCCACACCACCTTCCATGGCAGCGCGGATGTAGCGAAATGCATAAGCAATACCGCAAGAAGAGAGTGACATAAAAGCATTCAGTTGTGTTTCATGAACAAGAAAAGCTTTGCCAAGTTCTGCAAACAGGGACAAAATCAGTTCTTCCTGCTCTTTCGAAGCCTTGAACGACGAAATGGTAGAAACACTTTGAAGCACGTCAATTCCTGTATTAGGAATAATGCGGAACATGGTGGCATCAGAGTCAAAACATTCAGCCATTTTGGTAAAATCGACACCGGCAGCGATGGATACAATAATTTGTTTCTTGTAGTCGAGCTTGTTTTCAATTACTTTTACCCCTTGTTCGTCTGGCACACCTAATATCTTAGGTAGCAATACCAGTGGCTCTGACTGCACTTATGGCCAGGGATATTACGATATGTGTATCGCTCTCAGCCCAACTAATGCAAACAACGTGTACGTAGGAGGTATTAACTCATGGTATTCCACAAATGGCGGCACAAGTTGGTCTATATTGAACCACGGATACGGTTCTGGTACTAAAGTGCATCCTGATAAACATTGCTTAAAATTCAGCCCTGTGAATACAAACCGTTTATTTGAAGGTAATGATGGTGGGATATATTGGGCAGATAACCCTTCCGGCTCCAGCACATGGAATAACGCCACTAATGGCCTGGGCATCACCGAATTTTACAGGCTGGCAGTAAGCAATATAGCAACATACCAGGTAGCCGGCGGCCAGGATATAGGCTGCAAATATGTACAGTCTAAAAAATACGCAGATGTAAATGGCGGAGACGGAATGGGATGCCAGATGGATTTTAAAGACAGCACCATCTACTATGTAGCATCTCAATACGGTGCCATAAACAGGAATACACTGGGAGGCAGCCAAACTAACATAACAGTTCCGGGCCAGACAGGCGCCTGGGTGACCCCCTATATTATTGAGCCTATGTGTCATAACTGCTTGCTTGCAGGTTATCAAAAGGTTTACAAATCCACCAATTCAGGAACCAGCTGGACTGCATTGTCTGCTGCATTAACCTCAGGCGGCGTAAACCTCTTGAGAGTAGCGGTAGCGCCTTCTGATTCAAACACCATTTATGCAATAAATGACGGCAACCGTCAATTATTTTATACCCATACTGGTGGAGGTGGCACTGCCTGGCCATATATAAATGTCATTTACTCCGGCTCTATGTCTGATATAGCAATTGATCCTAAAAATAAAAATCATTTCTGGATCACTTACAGCGGTTATAATACCAACGAAGTTGTTGAATTTGATTCGTCCAATACTACGTCTGTACCACCCTACTGGAAAATTTTAAAATACAATCTCCCCAATGTGCCTGTAAACTGTATCAAGATTGATACAAGCAATATGAACATATATATAGGCACAGATGTAGGCGTTTTCTATAAGGATACTACTATGACCACCTGGCAGCTTTACAATGCTGGTTTGCCTGTGGTGCGTGTAAATGATCTGCAAATTAATTACGCAACCAACGAGATCTGGGCAGCAACCTATGGCAGAAGCTTATGGAAATCTCCTAAACAAGTTAACGTGTTGGGAGTTTCAGTTGTTCCCATTGCGCTTAATGGTTTAACAGTTGTACCTAATCCAAATCATGGCAACTTTACAATAAATGTTAAGGGCAATATATCTTCCAATACTACAGCTGCTGTACGTCTCTTTGATCTCACTGGCAGAACCATATGGTCAAACCCTGGCAACATCAACGATGGCAAAATACAGATTAACACATCTGGCGTAGCAAGCGGTATCTATATTATGGAAGTA
Source organism: uncultured Bacteroidota bacterium (assembly GCA_903929655.1). GTDB lineage: Bacteria > Bacteroidota > Bacteroidia > Chitinophagales > Chitinophagaceae > JABDGU01. The sequence continues at coordinate 2,123 of CAIYVS010000796.1, forward strand.
ACAACTCCTGATGCTGTTTTGGGCAGAACCAAGATCATCATCTATTAAGCTATTCGCAGAAATAAATTTTTTAAATATTCCTCACCATGGAAGTTTTAGAAAAACAACTCAACATCACTTCTTCTTTAGACAAAGGGGCAATTGGCATACTGCACCTTAAAAGGTATTGGAGCCGGTGCATGGCAATCAGGCAAGGCAAACTGCAACAGGGCACTTACCAGGACGAATGGATTAAAGACAGGACCCTTTTGCACACATTAGGCCTCGGTCTTGAACAAACCATTAAACATCTGTACCAGGCAGCACCCGGATTTGAAGAATTTGAGCAATGGATACTTGAACTCAACAATGGCCATATACCACGGGAAAAGATCGACATGTATAATGCCGCATTTTTAAATCCTGAAACTCATACAATACAAACAAATACCGAATTGGTACTTCAACCCGAAGACTTGGAATTCTGGAATGAGAATGGATATGTCATCATACGCAATGCAATACCCGAAGAAGACTGCAAGGCAACAGTATATCTGATATGCGATTTCCTCGAGATCAAATTAGATGACCCCTCAACATGGTACGACGCACATCCTGCCAAACAGGGCATCATGATACAGTTGTTCCAGCATCCGCAACTACAAAAAAACAGGGACTCAAAAAAGATCAGGCTTGCCTATGAGCAACTATGGCAAAGAAATGATTTATGGGTAACTACAGACAGGGTAAGCTTTAATCCACCTGAAACAGCAAGCTACCGTTTCCAGGGCCCGCGCCTGCATTGGGATGTAAGCCTTGAGCTACCTATACCATTTGGCACCCAGGGCCTGCTATATCTTACAGACACAGCAGAAAACCAGGGCGCATTTACGCTTATACCCGGCTTTCAAAATACCATAGAACACTGGATATACCAATTAGCTCCGGGAGCCAACCCAAGAACACAAGACTTATACCAGTTGGGGCCCAAACCAATTGCGGCAAATGCCGGCGATTTCATTTTGTGGCACCAGGCATTGCCCCATGGCAGCAGCCCCAATACATCAAAATTGCCGCGAATAGTACAATACATTAATTATGCCCCTATTGATGAAAAGGAACATAAGGAATGGAAATAGATAAGATCGTCTGTCCTATATTTGTTTAGTCTTTGACAATTATTATTTATGGAATTTGGCAAAATAACTGAAGCAGAACTTGCGAACCAGGATCTTTCGCTCCCATCTGACCCCAAACTCACAACTGAAGTCTTAAAAGGCTCTAAGAAAAAACTGAAAGCAGACGAGTTCAAACTCATAATCTCAGATTCAGACTGAGGCTCCAATGGAGATCCACAATCCAAATCCAAATTCAAATTCGGATTCAAATCCAAATCCAAATCCACATCCACATCCAAACCCTCATGTCACAATTCCAATCAAA
>CAIYVS010000797.1 GCA_903929655.1 uncultured Bacteroidota bacterium
CTATTGGCAATTCGTCCAGGGTTTTGCCGTGTTTTAGTATATGGTAGGGTGCATCAATATGAGTAGCGGTGTGTGTGAACATGGTGATCTTGATTTCCCGGTAGCCATCTACATCCATATACTCGAAAACCGGCTTTTTTGTGCCGGGATAGACCATGATGTCCTCGTTAATGAGGTGGGAGAGATCTGTTATTTTTATGGACGCCATTATTAAGTATTGCGTGCAAAGTTAGGTTAGTAATTTGTGTATGACCATATATTTTTTAGCGGGTTTTGCGAATTTAAGACTATCGTTCTATTATGATGTCCCGATGGTAGGAGTGTTGCCCATCTGTAATGCTGATGAAATAAATGCCATTATTAAAGCCCGAACAATCGAATTGTTCATTGGATTTGCATGATTTTTCGACATATATAACCTTGCCAAAGGAATTTATTATTTCCATGTCGAAATTATCTTTAACAGACTGTATGATAAATTTATCTTTAGCAGGATTTGGGTAAACGTTAAAAGGATTGTTTTGAGCTTGCAATGATATGGTGCCTGAACTGGGGTTGCCGGAGATTGCTAAATTATCTAAAAGTACATCCAGCCAATTGACAATGGTTTTGTATTTAAATGCGATATAGGATAAACCTGCTGTAGGAGGAATGACAATTCCGGTATCCTTATGCCATACATTATCGTTGGTATAGTTAATGATATAGTCATGTAGTAGTGTTTTTGAAGCAAGTGCAGGATCTGCTGAGCCGCTAAGCAAGAAGATAGCAATGGAATCTCCGGCGCCAGGTGTTCCGAAACCGGAAAAATTATGACGAATTGAATCGATCTTACCGCCTGCCGAAAAACTAAAAGTCGGGGAAACGAACCAATCGTCAGTTGCAGAAGTGCCGGAAACAGGATAAAAATGAGCAAGCGCATTTGGGGAGGAAAAGGCATTAAATGATGCGTAGCCCCAGTTGGTATTTGAAGAGTCGGCTTTTCTGAAATGCTGCCATCCAGACTGTTGGCTGCTGTTATCAAACCCTGTAAAATATGGGAGTGCTGTTTGGGAGAAAGTATTTATGCTTAGCAGCATAGCAAAGGCAGTAATATAATATTGTAGTTTCATATGCCTGATTTGAATTTATTATTTTAGTGAACAATAATTATTTTATCTATAAAATGGTTTTGCCCTTCTTCTGCCTCCAGGAAGTAGAAACCGGCAGCCAGATTAGATACCTTAAGCGAGATATGGGTCTGTCCATAATCCAATTGTGCCAGGGCAACAATAAGTCCCATTGTATTGATGAGGGCAATTTTCGTCTTTTGCGAGATGGCATTTGTTCGCTCAACAAAAAGGTAGTCACTTACTGGATTCGGAAATGACCTGATATTATTTTCATTTTCAATCCGGACTATTGCCAAAGGGAAGTGAGATTCATAACAGCCCATATCTATGGTTCCACTAATGCGGGCACTATCATCTAAATCCAGATAAGGAATAATATTTCCGAGTCCTGCAGTATCGCCCGCATTAATACAAGGCGAGGTGCTGAGCAAATGGTAATTATTTGCACTAGCGTTGACAAACAAAGGGTCAGTATTAATATTGCCACCCAACCAGTTTACTGATACATTGTTGCCACCCTGGCTCGTAATAATGGAATCGAGACCTCCTTCAAAATCGGAATGTGATACTGTTATTATGTTGCGGCCATAGTTAAACTGGCAGACAATCAAAGAAGGATAATTATTCCAGAAGATAGAATTGTTAATATGGATATCTGTACTGTCTATGCAGTATATTAGTCCTCCAGTTTCATAATCAGAATGATTGCCGTTAAATGTACAGTTTGCAATAGTCAGCTTACTGTGGCTGTCAGCATAAATAGCTGAGCCCATTGACATACTATAATTATTCGTAAAAAGGCAATTAACGATAGCGACACTTGAAGTGATTGAATAAATTCCGGCACCGGCCGTTGAGACGGTGTCGTTAAGGATTTTATTATTTCTGAATATTGCATGTGTGCAGTTCCAAAAGGCGATGGCGCCACCTGCATCCGGAGATGTGAACATAATCGAATTAAGAAGGTGATCCCTGATAGTACAGTTTTCGACTACTGATCCGGAATTACGCAAAAATATACCTCCGCCACATCCAGCAGTGTTTGATTTAATAGTCAAATGTGAAATTGTGGGGCTGGCGCTATCACAAAATATGCCCCCGCCATACAATACCCATTCAGCACCATAGCGACGTTGATTGCCGGTTCCTCCCGTGATCGTGAACCCGACAAGCCGCGCTGCGGAACTTTCGTTGTTTTCAAAAGTTACAATACTGCCACCTCCCGTTATAGGCCATATAGGGCTTCCGGTAATAATCGTTGAATCAATATATGCGGTATCTCCTGTTGTAAGATACAAGGAGGAAAGTGTAATATTTTTACCATGAAAATTGAGGTTCCCGAAGTAAGTCCCGGGATCGACGAGAATCGTATCCCCGTTTTGTGAACTGTCTATTCCTGGCTGAATAGTTGAATAGTTCTGCGGAATATGTGTGATAGTTGCCTTTGCTGAACAGACGAACAAAAGCCCGATAAAAGATGATAACAGTTGTTTCATAGCATGCAATTATTTGCTCTGTATAAATGACAACCGGCACTTTATAAACGCTGCTTTGTTAGCATAAATTATCTGAACAAATACCGCAGTGACATTCGCCATTCCAGTTCATGGAACTGCTGATTGAAAGAATTAGAAGAACTATACACTGATTTTGGGAAGTTCTTATAGGCAGGCATCAATTCGACCGTAAAGTTTCCGGATACCTTATATTGGATGCCTATCCCCAGGCTATAGGAGACAAGCCATGTCTGCAGGTCAACAGGTGTGATTTTCTCATAAATACGTGTTTGATAATTATAAATAAAACCGTCACTATGAAATAATTTGTCAATAGATATCTCGGGTTGTAAAATAATTCCGAGCTTTTTACCAGGTAAAAAATTGTAGCGGATGCCAATGGGTATCTCAATGTAAGAAAGAGTATTTTTAACAGTGCCCGTGGAATCGTTATTTATATTGTAATATCCTTTTGCAATGGTAACGGTAGGGGTTGGACCTCCTGATACGAAGCTTGTATCATAACGATATACTGCTTGTTTGGTGGATATTTCCTGTTCAAAATGGGTAATTCCAATTCCGGTATAGCACTCCAGCAAAGGTAAAAGCTGATAGTGGACAGCGACCCGGTAATTCCATGTAAGGTGGTTTTTGTCAGTTGAATCACGGTAATGGGATACAAACTGGTAATCACCCTGTTCAGCACTTTTAACATGGTTTAGCGAAGGTATTAAGCTAAAACCTATACTCCACCTGCTTTTCCTGGTGTATTTTTGATGGGTTTCCACTGATGGAGGGAGACTATCATTGTTTGATATTTTGTTATTAAAACTGTCTGATTGAGTGACAGACGCAGCAGGAATCAGAGGTATGTTTATTCTCATCTTTTGTTGCCGGGTATCTTTTCTAAATGTTTCTGCTGCAACTGCTCTTTGACCTATAGGTAGCTTTGCAATCGAAAGCGTTGACCTTGCCCCAGGTTTTGGCAATTCAAGTTGAAATAGCTGCGACTTTTTTATATCCTCATCATTGGATTTATTCTCTGGTACTGGAATCGGGATCTGATTATAGACTGTATCAGTCTTAGTGTTTTTTTCCGTTATCTCGTCGTGGCCTTGAATATGAGCAATCATCGGACTGTTTTGAGATGAATTGCGTTGAGTGCTATGTTGCGGTAATTTAGTGGCAGTGTTATTATTTAAATGGATTCGTTGCATGTGCGGCGAACCATGTACCCTGGCTGCTTCTGAAGTAGGGGTATTGTCAGGTTTATCGTTTTGCCTGGTATTAATTAGGGGTTTTGTTACATTTGATTTTACACTTATTTGCTTATCAATAGTATTTTTGTTATGCCCGTAAAACTGAAATGCGATCCCTCCACCTACAGCGATCCCACCAAAAAGTAAAAAGAAGATAAAAAACCTTCTGCGCTTTTGCTTACGTATGTTTGCCTCCACATTGGTCCAAACGCCTGGCGAAGGAGTGAGCGAAAAATCTTCCGCTGATAGTCTGAACTTGTCAGTAAAATTATCCCTGTTGTCCATCATTGCTTTGGCTGTTTTAATTCAGGACTTAATTTCAATATTAGCATTTGCCGGGCCTTCATATATTGGGAACGGGAGGTGCCAGGTTGAATACCGAGCATACCAGCGATCTCATCATGAGAAAACCCTTCGATAGCGTAGAGGTTAAAAACTGCTTTATATCCATCCGGTAGCTGATGCACCAATTCCATAAGTTCTTTTTCGCTTCCCGGGTATTGTATGGCGATACTGTCTTGTACTTGTTCAATGGGAATGGCGTTCGTATTATCGCCGAAACGATGCCGGGCCTTGATTCCATTAAGTGATGTATTGATAGCTATCCGGCGTATCCAGGCCCCCAATTCTCCTTTGCCTTTATATTGTGATAGCTTCCTGAATACTATTATGAAGGTCTCCTGCAAAAAATCTTCGGCTTCTTCTATTGAGGAGGCATAACGATAGCATACACCGAGCATCTTCGGAGCAAAATGCTCGTACAAACGCTTTTGTGAATCATGTTTACCTTTCAAACATTCCTTTACAAGTAAAGATTCATCCAAATTCATGCAAATAATTATTATGACAAGCGTTTTTACAAAAACGCTGCTTGCACGTCAATAAAAATAGTAAATGATTAATGGATAATATATAAATTCTTAAACTGTATATGCCGGATATACCGTTTTTGCTAAGAGATACAATATAATTTTTCTTCAAATAGTCAAAAAAGATTTGGTTTATACATAGAAACCTGGGTTTCGAGATTGCCACAGGTATTGTTGTTTACAATTTATTCAGCAAGAGGCATAAGAAAGTTGAAGCATGATCTCTGTGACCATGATGGCAGATGATTTGATTTTCGACATCGGTACTTTGAATTCCTGTTGGAAACTGGCAGGATTGTTTAGGCACAAGTTGGCACCAGCACAAGGCAACGCGCCAAACTTACGCGCCAGTGGGGATTTCGGTGTATTTTTATTGTATGACAGGACTGCAAAAGAAAACAGGCTTCTTCCTTTTGGCTGCAATATTGCCTGCACAAAATTGTTTTGCCAGTGGCAGCATGGGAGGCGATGCTCTTGGTGAGGCGATACTTATTTCTTTCATTTTGTGTTTAGTGCCACCTGTCTTGTCTGTAATCAGTTATTTTTCAAAGAGCAGGGTGCTAAATGTTTTGGCATGGATATTTTCTGTCATCTCCATATATCCGTCCATGATCTTTGCACTGGAGGACTATAAACATGAACTGGCACCTGTTTTGCCATTTGCCTGTTTTATCATTTTGCTGGGACGGATGATGAAGAAAAGTAAAGGGCAAAAATATCTTTTCATTTACTTTCTCAGATCGGTCTTCCTCTTGGTTATTTATTATGCATTTGAGCCCCTGGTGTTGTGCAGCACCAGATTTATGTGTATGCTGATGTATAGGTATTGGGGGTTGATACCACAGCTTTTACATGGTATTTTTATAGGTGTATTGTTATACCAGTTGCTTCTGCGGATTGAAAGCCGTGGCTTGATAGCAAGGAGTCTTTTACAAACTATTTTATGGGCAGTTATCATGGGTATGGGAACTTATTTTACGGAGTATCTTTATTCTATGCTCACAGATATGGTAGATGGCAATGGCTCTTCTCTGCGTTTAATGGCCAGCGTGCTCATACCTATTAACCTGGGTTTTGAAATAGCAACGGGTATTGTTGTTTACTATTTATTCAGCAAGAGGCATAAAAGCTAAGAGGGCCTGCATAAGATTTAAGCCATTTTTTAATTTATTGTATTCATCGGTCAGCAATGATGGGACCCTGTGTCTAAAACGTGCCGGGTATGTTACACCAATCGGATATCTGGAATTAGCACGAGCATTCCGGCTAAAGCCTCTCAATTTGTACTCCTGATACCCCGCCCTAAAGGACGGGGGCTATTTAAATAGGACTCATTTAGATGTCCCATTGGTATTATATACTCCTTTTGCCTTTGCCTACATCATTTCAACACTTCACTCCCTGCTGCCTCCTTTCCCTACTTATCGTTATAAGGTGTTTGATTAGCGGATGATATTTGTGTCATAATACAAACGCATTTTCATCATTCATCAAATTTTCACTAACAATTTAAACCGGAAAAAAATCACGAGTACGTACAATTTAAACAACCAGATCTATTCACTGGCCCAACTGGTAAGCGCAGCATACGGGGTGGAAGCTGCACAGCCTAATGCAGTTACCAATCTGCAGAATTATGTAACAACTTTAATTACAGACACTATCAACCAGGACCAGGCTGCGGGTGGCGGCAACTACCTGGGCAGCACGGGCAGCGGCGCTACGTCTACATGGTCTATCGTATGGGGGCCTTTCGTATATTCCAGCGATGAGACGTCTACAACGGTTGTGGCAGATAATATCATGGCCTTGTTTTATAATGCTGTTGAGAATGTATATATGGTAGGCATTGCTGCTACCAACAGCGTATCTACTTACGACTGGCTGTCTGAAGATTCTGATACAGGCGATGTTACTGCATGGAACCTGATTCCCAACCCGGCGGGCGGGCCAAGTTTAAGTAATGCTCCTTCGGATGCATGCATATCAAACGGTGCCCTTAACGGAATGAATGCTTTATTGGCTATGAAGGACAGTAATGGCAACAGCATGGTGACTGCACTGCAGACTGCTTTTGCTGCTAACCCGGCTGCTGATATTTATGTGTCAGGGCATAGCCTGGGAGGCGGACTTACCCCGTTTATTGCATTATATCTTTATGAGAACCAGTCTTACTGGAGGCCAAGCGGGCTTGCTGTGACTATTAATGCTTTGCCAACTGCCGGGCCTACTTTCAGCGACAACTATTTTGCTACTTATTATACCGGATTGTTAAATACAAGCCCTTCTTCAAGCACATTGGGCTTTACATACAGTAATCTGTGCAATACTATTGATGTGGTGCCGATGGGTTATGACCTGACAACGATGATCAATATTCCTTTTGTGTATGATTCGTATTATACTGCTTTGGGCACACCGACAGATGCTTTATCATCGTCGTTGGTAACTGCGCTGATATGTTCTTCTTTTAATGTTCCGAGCGCCTGGCCACATATCCCGGTAGATAATAATTATACTCTGATCGCTGCTGCTGACTTTTTTACATGCACTTATCAGTCAGGTAATCCATATTCATCATCCTCATCCAATCCATTGGCCAATATCCCGGCATTAAGCGACCTTTATACTGCATTTCATGATGGTATTGGCGCTATTTTCTGGGGCAACTCTACGCTGTTTAATTCGAAATTATATGGCAGCGGAGAGACCAAGGGCGACACTAATTATGCGTATTACCTGATGGACCTGGGTATGTATTTTCTGCAGGTGGTGTACCAGCATACTATTATGTATTACGGCGCTCCTAATACGCCATCTTCTGCACCGATGAATGTCTATGATTTCATGGTGGAGTTCCAGGCAATACAGGCTACTGTTACTCCGCCTGCTTCAGTAACTTTCACCAGCATACCTGTAGCAATGGCCAAAGCCATGATCGGAAAATATACAGGCTTTAAGAATATGGATAAGCTGGCAGCATTAGGGAAAAGTGCAGCTAAAAAAACAGTAGCTTAGTTTTCTTAAATAATGATTCAGAATAGGGCTGACCGGGATGGTTGGCCCTTTTCTTGTTTTCTTATTTAAATAAACGTATTTTTATTTATATATGGCTGGACAACGCAAAATTATTATACTTGGAGCAGGAGCTTCAATCGGTTCTAAGAGGTATCCAATAAAGTCTTCTTTAAATGAAGTAAGAAACAGAATGCCCTCTGCAGACAATTTTTTTTATGATTTATTTAAAACGAATAAAACAGATAATAGATCATCTGGTTTCTTGAATTTTCTTGGATTGACTTATGAGAGTCTCAATGATTTAATAATTCGAGCTTGGAGTATAAATGAAAATGGTTTTAATCCAAATGAATGGATAGGAGTAAACATTGAAGAGGTCATGACTTTTTTCGAAGCCGGCTCAAATATGTCTCCTTCGGGATCTAATGAACAAAAAATGTATAAAAAAGCTCAAGAGTATATTTTGGATTTTCTCTATCCATTTATGCCAATGATTTCGGATGAACAGCATTGTGAATATTTGATGAAAGTATTTTTGGACTTAGAGAGGGCTGATAGTATTTTTTCATATAACTGGGACACAATTGCAGATTACACACTTGAAAAAATAAAAAGTTCTCAATTAAGGAACTATTCTAAATTATTAAAGAATGATAACATTGACCCTAAAGCATACCGTAACCAGGGATTGCTTTTAAAATTACATGGTTCATTCAATTGGATGGTTTGTCAGAATACAAAATGCGAATGTTATAATAAAATTAGGGACCCGTTTCGCAAAAATACATATAAACTACTTAAAATACATGAGTTATGGAAATGCACAAATTGTGGCGGATTGAAATTAAAGCCCCAAATAATACCCCCAGTAAGTAATAAAATGATACATCAAAATTCTTTTCTGAAAAATCAATGGTTAATTGCCAGAGAAAAGCTACTAGATGTAACAGAATTAGTATTTATTGGCTACTCTTTTCCTCAAACAGACTATTATTCTGAATGGCTATTTAGACAGCTTAATTTCATTGAAGAAGGTGCGGATATCAAAATAACTGTAGTGAATCCTGAATTTGGAAAGCGTGGTTCGCCAATAACCAAAAGATACAAAACCATTTTTAAAGGGCGCAAAATCGAAAGTTTTAAAACACTAAAAGATTATGCAAGCTAATGACCATATTCGCAAAAAATAGAAATTTTGTGGCTACCACTGGAAACGTTGACAGGTTGGGGGCGCAGATGGCAAAAGAAATTCTGTTTAGTTTTTTTGTGTTTTCGCGAGATTGCTTTGTCGTGGCTCTGCACAGGGCTTTGCTATCACTCCGCGCAATGATATGCTAATTGGGCTGCAAATCTAATTCTCAGGGGATTTCTCCTCGGGCTGAAGCCACTCGTCGAAATGACAGCTCCGATGGGGTTATTTTTATCCCATTATTTAGCTACTTTTGTTGCCGTTTTCGGCTTTAATATTTTAAATAATTTGCTTTATGTCATATGATGTTATAGTTATTGGTTCCGGTCCGGGTGGCTATGTTGCTGCTATTCGTGCTTCGCAACTGGGTTATAAGGTTGCGGTGGTGGAAAAAGAGAACCTGGGGGGTATTTGCCTTAACTGGGGTTGTATTCCTACCAAGGCTTTGCTGAAGACTGCGAATGTATATGAATATTTGTCTCATGCTGCTGATTATGGCATTAATGCCAAAGATTTTAGTGCAGATTTCGGTGCTGTGATAAAACGCAGTCGCGGGGTGGCAGATAAGATGAGCAAAGGTGTGCAGTTCCTGATGAAGAAGAACAAGATAGATGTGATCCTGGGCATGGGTAAACTGAACGCGAAGAAAGAAGTGGAGGTGACGGATAAAGATGGTAAAATGACTGCTTACCAGGCCAAACATGTGATACTGGCTACGGGTGCACGCAGCCGCCAATTGCCCAACCTGCCTATAGATGGCAAGAAGATAATAGGGTATAGGGAGGCTATGAGCCTGCCTGAGCAACCCAAAACCATGATAGTAGTGGGCAGCGGGGCTATAGGTGTGGAGTTTGCTTATTTCTATAACAGCATAGGCACCAAGGTGACGATTGTTGAGTTTTTGCCAAGACTGGTGCCTGTGGAGGATGAAGAGGTATCGAAAGAACTGGAAAGGAATTTCAGGAAGAAAGGCATTAAGGTGATGACGAATGCCAGCGTTGAAAAAGTGGATACGAGCGGCGCCATTTTAAAAGCCAGTGTGAAAACACAGGAGGGCATGGAGACCCTGGAAGCTGACATTGTGCTGAGCGCTGTGGGTATTGCTGCCAATATTGAGAACATAGGTCTGGAAGCTGCGGGCGTGAAAACTGATAAAGGAAAAGTAACAGTTGATAAATATTTTAAGACAAATATAGATGGCGTGTATGCGATAGGTGATATTACACTGGGGCAGGCCCTGGCGCATGTGGCATCAAAAGGTGCTATTATTTGCGTGGAGGCTTTTGCCAATAAGGACGGTAAATATGCACATATGCCTGAGCCGCTGGATTATGGCAATGTGCCGGGCTGTACTTATTGCTCGCCTGAGATCGCTTCTGTGGGCCTGACTGAAAAGCAGGCAAGGGATGCAGGTTATGAAATCAAGGTGGGTAAATTTCCATTCTCGGCATCGGGCAAAGCAAGTGCATCGGGGCATACGGAAGGTTTTGTGAAGGTGATATTTGACGCCAAATATGGCGAATGGCTGGGTACGCATATGATAGGCGCCAACGTAACAGAAATAATAGCTGAGACAGTTGTGGCCCGTAAGCTGGAAACAACCTGGCACGAGATACTGGACAGCATTCACCCGCACCCTACCATGAGTGAGGGCGTGAAGGATGCTGTTGAAGTGGCACTGGGCGAGGCGATACATTTGTAATGTGCAAATTTTATAATGTGCAAATGTGAAAATGAATGTGATGTAATGTGATGAGTGTGCTTGATGCGATGATCTGGTAAAAACGAAGAAAATAATAAACAGAGTACTTTTTTGGAAATGTGTCTCCGGGGAAGTACTCTGTTTTGTTTTAAGAAGTTGTAACTATATGATATGCAATTGTTTATATCGTAATGTTAAATAAAGACCAAGTTAGGAAAGAGCCTCCTTTAAATGACGGTTTTTTGGCTATTTTTGAAAGAATTTCCCGGAGATTAAAAATGTGGGGAAAAAATGAATAATTTATAAAATATTTTTTACGTTTTCGAGTTATAGAATTGGTGCAAAAGACCCATAAGATATTGAGTTTTAGACCAGGAATAGTATATATATTATTTTTTCTGCTTGTAGTTTGCCTGCCTTCCACTATTGCCCAAAAGGTGAGCAGGCATTTTAATGCCCCTAACTCAGACTCAGTAAAGGCCGCCCGCGAACATATACAGGACAGTGTAAAAGAAGTACGCCAACATAAACTTGACTCCAGCCATGTTGCCCAGAAACATTACCTGGACAGTGTGAAAACTAGCCGCCTGCACAGCCTGGACAGTATGAAGGCCTCCCGCCTGCATTTTATGGACAGCACTAAAAACGTGAGGAAGCATTTTACGGATAGCATGGCTTCTGTGCGTAAGTACAAAAACAGCAGGCATTACCGGGACAGTGTGACAAAGGCAAGGAATGCAAAAGTGAAACTTATTGCAAAACAAAGGAAAGCTTCGGTAGATTCTATTCAAAACGCGCGGAAGAAAGCAGTACAGGAAGTGACGGCTGCACGGAAAAAGGTTATTGACAGCGTGCACAAAATTCAGAAAAGGAGGTCGGACAGCGTGGCTGTTATCAGGAAATACAAACAAAGCAAGAGATATGCAGATAGCGTCAAGATAGTGCGGCATGTGCGCATGGACAGTATGCATGCCATGCGGAAGAGATTTAATGACAGCCTGTTCAAAGTGCGGAAAAAATATAAAGACAGTGTGACCATAGAGCGGAAACATGTTATGGACAGCACGAAACTGGTACGGAAAAAATATACAGACAGCATTAAAGCAGTAAGAAAGGCAAGGGCAGACAAGCTGGCAAAAATAAAAGCTGATAAGGAGAAGCTGCTGAAAGAAAAAGAGAAGGCAAGGGAGAAGAAGATGATAATGGCCCTGGACCTGAAAATAAAACAGAAGCGGGAAAAGTGGAGTAATGAAACGATGCTGAAGAAGAAGTGGATACCTCCGCGTCGGAATTTCCAGGATATGACGACGCGTTATAACTACTATTTTAACGCGAACCGAAAAATGGATGAGGCCCTCGCAAATATGCAGCGGGGGAAGCGAGAGGATTTTGACTCGGTGATAGGTATTTATCCTTATGACCCCAACAAGGATTCGTCCCGACTGGCGGCCGATATGGATAGTATCATACATAAGGTGTCGATTGGTATACAGATACACGATCCGCGTACCAAGTGGGCGGATGATATGTATTTGCTGCTGGGCGAAGCGTACTATTATAAAGGGGGCTATGAAAATGCGGCAACTTCTTTCCGTTACATCATCAGCATGGATGAGCAGCGAAAGAAAGATGAGGCTATGCATTCATCTAAAACAAACGGTCCGTCTATTGTTGAAAATGAGAAAAAATCACGGTTTGATTTTCTGAAACACCAGCCGGTGCATAATGAAGCGATACTGTGGCTGGCACGCACATTCACCGAGTCGCACCAGTTGGAAAACGCAGAATCTATTTTGTCCTTACTGGACTCGGATCCTAATTTGCCTGAGAACCTGCAGGGCAGGCTGGCGCTTGAAAAAGCTTTTGTTTATTTAAACGATCATAACTATCCCGATGCAAGCAAGCAATTGGCTATTGTGGTAAAAGACAATAATATAGCCGACTGGATAAGGGTGCGTTGCGCATTTATCAACGGGCAATTGCTGCAAAGAGACCATAATTACATTGCGTCTACAGAAAACTTTAAGAAAGTGATCGATTTTAATCCGAAAATAGATATGGAGTTTTATGCCAGGAAGTATATGGCATACAATACCATGTATGCGGGCGGGGATGTTGCGGGGATGATAGCATCGCTGGAGAAAGTGCTGAATGATACGAAGTATATGCCTTATTATGACCAGGTGTATTATATCCTGGGGCAATTGGCAGCCAATGGTAATAATACCGAAGATGCCATCGTATACTTACATAAAAGTATCTCCACGCCTAAGGCCACCAAAAAACAAAAATCTATTTCTTTTGCCGGACTTGGTAACATTTATTTTAATGAAGGAAATTACCTCGAAGCGAAGAAAGCATACGATAGTTCTTCGAAACTGGCATCCAATGCGCCGCATGATAGTTTGGTGCTCCTGGCTGTTAAGCGCAGCAAAGTATTGGGTGGTGTTTCAGGGCCATTAACTATTATTCATGACGAAGATAGTTTGCTGGCACTTGCCGGACTGAGTGAAAAAGAACAGAATTCAGTAGTGCGCAAATACCTGCGATACCTGGAGCGGAGGCGCGACGACAGCATCTATAAAGCAGAAAGTATGGTAGCGCCTCTGGCGCAAAACGATAACCCGGACGCCGCTAACTGGTATTTTGGCAATCCCAGCCTGATGCAGCAAGGCAATGCCGATTTTAAACGCAAATGGGGTAACCGTCCGCTGGCAGACAACTGGCGGCGAAGTGCTGCAATAGCACAAAATGCTTCAGGCAGTAATGAAAAAGATTCAACAGCGGAAGCAGGGCCGGAACTGGATGAGAATGGATTGCCTACCGAGGAAAGCCTGCTGGCAGCTATACCTAATGATGATGAGGCTAAAGAAAAAGCAGGTAAGAAAATTCAGAAAGCCTTTATTGATCTTGCGGATGCTTATATAAGGGAACTGGAGGATTTTCCGCTTGCAACGCGAACTTTAGATACTTTAGACAAACGCTATCCTGGCCATACTTATAAAGAAGAAGACACTTATTTACGCTATCTTATTGCTTTGCGCCAGGGCAAGGTAGAAGAAGCACTTGCTTATAGCAGCCAGATATTGCAAAAGTATCCTGACTCCAAATATGCAAGCCTGGTCCGTCCTACGGAGGATAAGCCGAGCCAGATGGACACGGGAGTTTCCGTAGTGAATTTTTATGATGAAACTTATTCTTTACTGATACAATACCAGTATACCGATGTGCTGGCACGTGTTCATGAAGCACAAAAGAAATATAAAGACCCTGGGTTTAAGAAGCGCTTTCATATTATGGAGGCAATAGCACTGGCAGGATCGGGCAATTTTAAACAGGCAGATACTTTGCTGGCTGAGTTTATAAAATCCAACCCATCTGATTCGCTGAAAATATGGGCGGATAATATTATTAAATTCCTTGGCAAAAATCCCCCTATGCCATTGGCCGGAGTTAATAATGGCCCATTATTGTCGCATTGGCCTTATTATGGTGAGCCATTGGCTAAGCCCACAAGTGTGGAGGAAATGGAGCGGGCGGATAGTATTGCAAATGCAGCACTTTCCAAGAGGAGGGCGGATACAGTATTTGAATCTACTGCTACTGCCGAGGATAAGGCGATACGTGCCGCTAAAATTTTGCCGGCGTTAATAAGCTATTCCCGCAATCCTGCTGCAGAACATTATGTTGGCATAGCTCTGCCTGCCATGGAAAACCGTATGGTGAAATTAAGGGCTGCAATAAAAAGCGTAGACTCCCAATACCAGTCGCAATTGCAAACCCAAATGCAATATCAGGCTCAATATCAATCTCAGGATCAGTCGCAGGCATTGCTGCAGGACCATAGTATTTATATAGACCTGTTCAATTCAGAGCATTCCATTCTTTTGGTAAAGAGTTTCCCTAACCTGGATGAGGCGAAAAATTACCTCAATAATCTGGACCAATACTCAAACATTTTTAGCGAGTATAAACCCAATGAATACCAAATGTTCATTATTTCCGCCCACGACTACAAAAAACTGCTCTTTGATCATAATATCAGCGAGTACCTGGATTTTTATCATCAGAATTTTAAGTGACAGGATAGTTAAGACATCCCTGATGTCCGCATGCCATTTGAGTTGGTTTATCTGTCAAAATGATATATTTTACAGTGCATATATTTTGTGCAAAAAAGAACTGCTTTGAAGTGCCCGCTTTTATACATTCTTACCTGCTTGTTGTTTTCAGCAGCCAATTATTCTGTTGCACAGGAGATAAACCAATATAATATCAATATTTACAATGAACTGCCTTCCAACCATGTTTATAATCTTACCAAAGATCATTTTGGATATTTGTGGATTGCAACCGATAAAGGGGTGGCCAGGTATAATGGGTATAGTATAAAAGTCTTTGACCTGTCTAAAGGGTTTATCAATAAAGATACCTGGAATTTTTTTGAGGATAAAAAGGGAAGGATGTGGTTGTTTAATATTTCCAATCAAATAGGATATATCTATAATGACCTGTACCATAAAATTTATCCTGACACATTAATACACAATTTTTATCCTCGTTTGATACGAGA
>CAIYVS010000798.1 GCA_903929655.1 uncultured Bacteroidota bacterium
ATTCCCCGCCGGACACGACAAAATCCCCTACAGATATTACCTGGTTTCCACACAGGCATGGCACTTACAACTCTATAAGCTTCTTCATCACAATCCTTATCTATACCTTTCACTATTTCAACATCAGCAACCTTCCCATCTGAATTTATAACAAATTTCGTAATAACTCTACCTGCTATTCCTGCCTTTTTTGCAGCCTCAGGATAATGGATATTTTTTGCAAGGTATGCATTTAAATTACCGGCAAACGAGGGCATCTGCTCAACATACGTGAAGATTTGCGGAGCAATATGAGATGTATCAATAGCTGTGGAAGATTTCAACGAAAATACTACCGGCAAGCTATATCGTACACTTACCGCAAGTCCATTTTGCTTTCCGGGGTTCCATCCAGGCATATTTTGCACCACCTTCACCACCTCTTCATCACAGCCGCCGCCAATACCTCTGTATGCATTTACATCATAAACTTTACCGTCCTTATCCACGACAAAAGACACCATCACACTGCCTTCTATCGCAGCATTACGTGCAGCGTCAGGATAATGAATATTCTTCACAAGATATTCATTTAAGTCTCCTTTGAAACTAGGAGACTCATTTACAAAAGGCTCTATTCTATTTTCAGGATTCAATGTAAAAAGAACAGACAAGGCATACCTTGATTTTACTTGCCTTCCATTCTCTGTCCCAGGCTGCCAGGCAGGCATGTTCTCTATTACCTTTATAGCTTCTTTATCGCATGTGCTCTCTAAACTTTTCACAACATGCGCATCCGAAACCTTTCCGCTTTCATCTACCTGGAAGTCTACAAGAACCCTTCCTTCTATTTTAGCCTTACGAGCTTTACGTGGGTATTCTATATGTGCTGCAATGTATTGGTAAACATCTCCATTAAACACAGGAGACTGCCTTATGCAATGATATATTGGCTGCTCAGATCCGGCTTGCTGTGCAAAAACATAAAGTGGTACTAACATGTAAAAAAATAGACTCAGAAATTTCAGGCACTTATTCATATATATGGGATAATATCTCAGTGGTTAAATACAACTCCTTGTAATTTACTTACCAATGCTAAATCAACTGGTCTATTTTAAAAATATTTTTTCTTCAGCTCCTGGTATCTTTCATCCTGCCTCAATTCGAGCCAATTATTTACGTCACTTTCAACCATACTAAAATTGACTTGTTTTTCTGACAAAGCTTTTTCTAAATATTTGATTGCATTGTCTTTATCATTAAGACGGGCATACACAGATGCTAAAGGATAGTAATTCCCATTTAAGTTAAACTGGGTTTTCGCATACTCCAATTCTTCATAAAGCTGTTTTTCTATCTCATCCTTTCTTAATTTACTCTTCTTATACCCATATAAAAAGTAAACACAAAGCCCAACTATCAACCATATAACGAAACGTTCCCAATTAGTGGTGCCCGATTCTGACAGTAAATAAGTGCAACACAAAAATCCCAGCACCGGGATGAGAGAATAATTCTTAATAAACGACAAGATAGTTGTCACTATGAAAACAATTGCAAAAAGGAAGAATGGAACCTTCTGCCTTATCATATCCCAGGTAACGATGCCCTTATCGTCCTTAAAATTCATATACCCCACTATCCCTCCGGGATAATATTTTTGAAAAAGAACAACAGACAAAATAAAAATCACAGGCACGATCCATTTACCATTCAGGTAAGGTGTTTTATACTTGCTTTCAGGTTTATCTTTCCGGCCTTGTATCTGCAAAATACCACCGCATACCAGCACAAAGGCAAAGAGCGTACCCACACTGCACAGATCGACCACCACACTTAAATTCAGGAACAAGGAAGGTATACCAACTACAAAACCCGTAAGTAGGGTAGAGAAAGACGGGGTCTTATACTTTGGATGCATCCTGGCAAAAACAGGCGGCAGCAAACCATCGCGGCTCATACTCATCCATATACGTGGCTGCCCTAACTGGAAAACAAGCAATACACTGGCAGTAGCTATCACCGCACCAACAGATATGATAATTGCCAGCACATGACTAAACCTGTTATTAATAGAACCAAAAACGAAAGCCAGAGGATCGCCTACATTCAGCGATTTATAGCTCACCATACCTGTAAGCACCAATGCAATGGCAATATAGATCACCGTGCAGATAATGAGCGAATTGAACATGGCCTTCGGTAAATCACGTTGCGGGTTCCGGCATTCTTCAGCAGTGGTAGAGATCGCGTCAAAACCAATATAAGAGAAGAAAACCGCCGCGGTTCCACCCAATACACCTTTAAAACCATTGGGTAAAAAAGGGGTCCAGTTGCTCGTATCCACATAAAAGGCACCGGCTATCATAACTAGGATGATAATGGCCAGTTTCAGTATCACCATAGCATTGGTGCTTCGCTTCGATTCTTTGATGCCTACATAAATGATCCAGGTAATAATAACAGTGATAAGAAAAGCCGGCAGATCACAAATAAATTTAAAACTACCCCAGGACGGAGCATTGGCCCAGGCCAGTTTGGCTTCATCAGTACCCATAGCCTTGGCCGTCCAGTAGTCGGTACACAAATATTCCGGTATATGCAGGTAATAAGTGCCAAAATGGATATGATTAATAAGCGAAGTAAAATAGTCGCTCCAGGATATGGCCACCGCAATATTGCCAATAGCATATTCCATCAGCAGGTCCCAGCCTATGATCCATGCCACGATCTCGCCAAAGGCCACATAAGAATAAGTATAAGCGCTGCCCGATACCGGCACCATACTGGCAAACTCCGCATAGCACATGGCAGAAAAACCACAAGCCACAGAGACAAACAAGAAAAGCAAGATGATGCCCGGCCCTCCATCAAAACTTGCTTTGCCGATAGTAGAGAAAATACCTGCGCCAACTATGGCCGCTATCCCCATAAAGGTAAGGTCGCGTGTGGTCAGCACCCGCTTCATGCTATGGGCAGAGCTTTCACTTAGCCCGGCTTCTGCATCGGCAATAATTTTATTAATGGATTTTTTGCGAAAAAGGTCTGACATATTACTTGAAAATTCAAAAATATCATTGTTTTTCAAACATACTATTTTAAAAGAGCAATTCAAGA
>CAIYVS010000799.1 GCA_903929655.1 uncultured Bacteroidota bacterium
CTGTTCACCATCACCTTTCTTAAAAGTAACTTCTTTGTCTTTACAACAAGACTTAGACATTTTCCCTTTACAGCATTTTTTTCCATGCTGTTTATGTCCCAATGCAAATTGTTGGAGCTTACCTTTGCAATGATGAAATGAAAAAGTTACACCACATGCACAAAACATGTAGCATATTAACAAAAATATTGCCAATAATTTTTTCAATACACCAAATATAGGCAATATGTTTCAATCATATTACCTAATTGACTGTATATAATTTTTAATATGTCTGATGAGTTGTCTTATTCTATAAATTGATATTTTTAGATTATAACAATATTATTAGGTATTCTTTAATGCATCTTAAGGTTATCCAATGAATAAGTATACTCTTTAGCAGTTGCATTGTAACTGATAGTATAATTCATCGGGTAATAACCACTTTGTTTAAATGCGCCTGGTTGTTTTATAACGCCTGTATAATTTGTCTTAGTATCCAGGAAAGTTTTAGAGCACATCGCTTCAATAAAGGTCATGTTTCCATGATAAAAACCATAATTATACGCATGGTCAAAAGCCATACCATGATATTCCGGAGCAGTTGAATCAACCCAATGCGCGCCCATATCTGCTTCTACATCACCATCTGCGTGGCAATCCATCGGCACATATTGCGAAGCAAGCGATCCGCTATCCGGCCCGCCCATCATCCCCATTTGGTATGTATTTGTAACCGTAAAAAAATGACAATCTAAATGTGCAACATTATATACACTTGGAGAAGGATCTCCATTAGGAGCCCAATCAATTTCCACATGATCAAATGGTGCTGCCATCATTGAACTCATCATACCTGACTTTGTTGGAAGCATCAGCATATACATCGTGTCTGTTGTGGGTAAACCAGCTAAAGCATATGCTTTAAATGTTACTCCTACAGAAGTAGGTGTACCGCTTGCATCTGTTATTACCCAGGAACGAATACTATCCGAGCCGAATGCTTGCCTCGCCCCGATTGTTGTTACAC
Source organism: uncultured Bacteroidota bacterium (assembly GCA_903929655.1). Taxonomy (GTDB): domain Bacteria; phylum Bacteroidota; class Bacteroidia; order Chitinophagales; family Chitinophagaceae; genus JABDGU01. Next base: position 1,013 of record CAIYVS010000799.1, read on the forward strand.
TCGAAGGTGATGAATTGTCTTTATTGCAAGAAAATAAGAAGGCAACAGAGAAAAGAGTAATAAACGAAAACAAGAACATGTTTTTCATATCTAAAGCATTTTATGATGTACGACACGAATGTATTTAGATAAACTCGTGAACTAGCTGATACTCGTCATTCATAATTGTGATTGATATCATATTAATAGGACATTTATTGTAAGGCTGTTTGTCGTTCGATCCTTATAAGGCAATCATCCCTTAGCAATATTTTGATTTGATGTTGGTTGTTTAAAATAGGGTTCCTGTGATTAAGTATCAGCAGTACCTATCATTTGAGGTTTCTTAATCTTCTAATATAAGAATGCAGTTTAGGATTATTATATGTATAATAAAATGAGTTAATAGCATTACATCATTATCTTTGTTAAAAGAATAGAAATGACAGAAAATAGAAAGACTCATTGGGAAACTGTCTATGAAACCAAAAGTCCTAATGAAGTTAGCTGGACACAAGAACGGCCTCAAACTTCACTTGAGTTCATACATAGCTTCAATTTGCCTAAGACAGCCAGGATTATTGATATTGGTGGAGGTGACAGTAAACTCGTAGATTATTTGCTTGATGAAGGGTATAAAAACGTAAGTGTTCTTGATATTTCTGAAAAGGCACTAGAAAAAGCAAAGGAGCGTCTTGGCGAACGAAGTGGTAAAGTAAAGTGGATTGTGAGTGATATTACTGACTTTATGCCCGCGGAAAAATATGATTTGTGGCACGATAGAGCAACTTTTCATTTCTTAACAACTCAAAACCAAATTGGGAAGTACCTGGATATTGCTAAGGATGTAGTTAGTGGCTTTCTGATTATTGGTACTTTCTCTGAAAATGGCCCAAAGAAATGTAGCGGTTTGGATATTAAGCAATATTCCGAAGCGCAGCTTCAGAGTCAATTAGAAAGCAGATTTCAAAAAATACGTTGCATCACAGAAGACCATATAACTCCTTTTAAAACAGCACAAAATTTTTTGTTTTGCAGCTTCAAAAAAGAAATACCCATTGTTGCGTGAGAACTTGTAATCAAATAAAGTTGGAACTATTAAAACTCCGGCAAAATTGATTTTACGGAATGAAATTGCAACTCGATAAAATCGGAACTATTGGATTATTTGTCACGGCTATTGCCTCTCCATGTTGTTTTCCGTTTTTCGGTTTTGTATTAACAGCATTAGGTATTGGTAGTTTTGATATGTTCGGTGGCTGGACGATGTATGTGTTTCAAGGTCTTGTTTTGATTTCGCTAATTGGATTATATATTTCTTATCGTAAGCATAGAGCTGACTGGCCTTTACTTTTAGCAATACCCAGCGCTGTATTGATTACGGTCAGCTATTATTTCATCAATGGCGATTACTGGACAACCTTGCTGTACATTGGATGTTTGGGCATTTAATTGCCTCAGGGATTGATTAGTATAGGATCAGATTACATAAAAAAGGAGAAGCAGTGGAATTACAATCAACAATTACATGTCCGGTATGTGGTCATAAGAAAGAGGAAACAATGCCAACCGATGCGTGCCGTTTTTTC
>CAIYVS010000800.1 GCA_903929655.1 uncultured Bacteroidota bacterium
AACACTCTTTTCTTCTGCAAGAATTCAACTGCTAATATCTCCTTCCTTCCACTCAAAGCGTCTGCAGCAAGCTTCAATTAATCCAGATTTTCCATTTCAAGTACAACGTATGTCTATATCATTAAACTAAATTTTTACCTAGAACTATCTCTTTATTCTTATCTTCTTGGTATTGAAAACTTTGGTCTATTATTCTTATCCAGCAGGTTCTGAATACGGCTTAATAATTTATGCTTACTTTCTTTAAGCATTAAAGCCAGCGAATTGGAATTGCTGTTTTCTGCAATAAAGGCTAGTGATTCCGCAAGGGCAATATTTCTATTTTCCCGAACTGTTATTTCATCGCAGGATTGTTCGCGATATTGCTTGCATTTTTTGATGATGAGCCAGGAGAAGGGGTTGAAGAACAACAGGCAGTTGAGTATCTGCAGGCCAATATTGATATAGTAATCATAATTTTTGAGGTGGGCCAGTTCATGCAGCAAAATTGCTTCGGCCTGTTCTGTGCTCAAGCGTGTGCTTAATGCAAGTGGTATGAGAATAACTGCTTTGCTATAACCTATTATGCAGGGACTTATCGCTTTTGTGGAAAAGAATATACTCACCTGCCGCTTTATGTTTAGTTTTTCTATTGCGTATTTAAGTCCGTTCTGCCAGTTCTCATCTGCGCTTATAATTCCATTCTTTTTAAGATCGAGGGAATAGAGGTAAGCTATTGATAACCTTAAGGAAAAAAATAAGAGCCCCAGGATGTATAAGGCGAATATCATGTTGCTCCATGCTTCCATTTTTAATACTACAAGGTCTAAGAATTTTGCTTTTACGGAGTTTGTTTCCTGTGGTACAGGGATGGGCGCATTTGCAGCAGCTACAGGGACGGGGACGACTTGCTTTGTTGCAATAGGGATTGATGTGCCGGAGACTGCTTGTTTATTGTCAACAGGCCGGAAAGGTGTGGCCTGTTCTGTATTTGTAATATTGTCTTTTTGCTGCAGCAGCTTATGAAAAGGCCAAAGGAATGCAACAAACACCAGCAACAAACACAGGTTTGAAAGGTGATATTTGAATATGGAAGCGAAGCTGCGAAACAGCCATAAAACCAATAACAGTATAATATAAGATGCACAACCAGTGACCAGTGAATCTATAATTGCCATAGAAAGCAATTGCTGAAAATTGATAAACCCTGTCATTTTTTTGAGTTTTTAGCTTTGTCAATAATTAATTTTATCTGTTCCAGTTCTTCGGGCGAGGTTTTATACTGATCTAATGCCTGTAATACCAGGCGACTCGCTGAGCCCTGAAAGAAAGTGTTCATCATTTTATCCATAAATCTCTTTTGCACTTTGTTCTGCTGCACGGCGGGATAATATATATGCTGACGGGAACTGTCATCACGTTTCAATAATCCTTTTTCGTTCATCACCTGCATTTGCTTTAACGTGGTGGTGTAAACAGCATCCCTTTTCCCGTTCAGTATTTCATGCACAGTCTTTACAGTAGCTTGTTTCTTTTCCCATAATACCTGTAATATTTCGAGCTCTGTTTCTGTAATGTGTATGTCCTTTTCCATTGTACGATTTTTATCGTACTAAAGTACGATTAAAATCGTAATTCCAAAATATTAATCAAATTTTTTTTTTAAATTATAACGATTTGAATTGATACAAAGTCTTTTTTGTCACCAAAATGGCCCCTTTATTGCCGCTTTTTGGCCGCCGTAAAACAGCCCTCATAATTGATATTCAATTAGTTGAATTGTTTTTGCTGGTTTTTTCCAGGTTTTTTTTAGCAGTACTAAGCTAGTGTCATGTCAACAATAAAATGTCAGAAAAATATACCTTCCCATAGGGGACGGGGACGGGCGTTTTTTTATATCTTATTTTTCTACCAATATAATGTTCCTATTGGGACAATACTTCTCTTACAGGCAGACAAAATACACTTGACACAACACTAAGCACCCTAAGTGGGAATTCAATGTTGATCTTAATGGATTCTTTGTGACGAGACTTTCATGTTACTTAAGATTTTGGGTTTTTAGGTCAAAGGTCGGGAGGGGTTTAAAGTTGTGCAAATTGAATTTCTATGACACGGGCAAAACTGCCGTATGACACGTGTGAAACTGCCGTATGACAGAAATTTTTTTGGAGCTAATTGGTTGATAATTATCAGAATATACGTTATCAGTACCTAGTGGTTTTTGAGGGGTGCTTTTGGAGCGTTGATATGATACGAAAAATTAATGCATTAAAAATATTCGAATCCATTAAATTGTTTGTCTATATTATATAAATGCATGAAAGATGAAGCAGGAGGCTATTTATTTATAAACGAAACCTTAATAAGAAGACTGTTTTAAAAAAAGTAAAACATCCGGGAGCTAAGCAACTATTTTTAAAGACATTTATAAGTAATTCAATAATTTACATATTTGTTAAAAAAAATTTAACAAATACCAGGGGTTTGCCTCCCTTTTTTACGTCTATCATTAAGGAGAGGTCATTTTTTTATGATCATTAGGTTAAGAATATACTAAGACATCATTGCTTGTTTTGCCGCCAGCCCCATAATAAATGCTATTAAAAATGAGAATTTAGAACTTGGAATGAAAGGAAGAAAAGAGGAATTATAAATAAAGTTTGGATAATATGCATAATAGTTTGTATCTTTTAATTATGAAACCGCAATAAGCAGCCCTTGTATATGCCCGCATATTCAGAACAGGAAATTATAGCTGGATGCCGGAATCAAAACCGGGCGATACAGGAACATCTGTACAAGATGTACTATAGTATGTTCCTGAAAGTATGTGCGAGGTATGCTAAAGATATGCAGGATGCAGAACAACTCATCAACGACGGTTTCTTAAAAATATTCAACAACATCAGCAAGTTTGGTAATAATGGCTCATTTGAAGGATGGATGAGACGCATCATGGTGAATACCTGCCTGGACTACCTGCGCAGTAAATACATGAAGGAAGAAATGGTAATGCATATTAACTCTGTGCCCGCAGAGCAAAGTTCTATTTCGGTAAACAGTGTGGCCCTGGAGAGCATGGAGTTTAAAGAACTTGTTAAAATCATACAATCTTTACCAACAATGACCCGTACTGTGTTCAATCTTTACGTCTTTGATGGATATAACCATGCACAAATAGGCGTGCAACTGAACATAAGCGAAAAAACTTCTCAATGGCATGTACACCAGGCAAGAAATTTTTTACAAAAGAAAATAAAACAAAACGATACGATACAGGTGAAATATGAAACAAATAATATGAAAAGTTATTCCGGCGCAAGGAGCAGTGACAGCGCTTAGATTATTTTTTAGCTTATAAGTTTCGGGAGATTTAAAATGATAAAATGAATAGTGATGAAACCAAAAGAATTTGATGACCTGGTCAGACAGGTATTTGACCAGAACGACTTTGAGTATAGCCCGGCAAACTGGGACAGGTTAAGCGCACGGATGGATAATAAGCCCGGCAAAAAAAGGCATATATTCTGGATACCCCTTGCCGTATTGGGCACAGTGGCATCTGTTGCTGCATCAATTGCTATGATCATTACTTTACCTGCTTTTTTACAAAACAAAAACACTGCTCCGCTTGCTCATATTTCAGAACACTCAATTATACAAATTAATACTATTGACCAGGCAAGTGCCATTAAGGACATAGACGAACATGTAGCTGTTAATGTTAATTTACCATATACAAGCCCAACTGCAAAAACACATGCGGCGGCGAGTATTCCTGAAGAAAAATTTGCTTTGCAATTACCTGATGAACAAATACAATTAATACATCCCAAATCCAGAGCACAACATGCATTTAGTACTTTTAGTTCTTCTTATGTAAATCAAAAAATAAGTAAAATAGATTACAGCAAAAAAGCGATTGCAGACAATCATTTCCGCCTGGATTATAATGAGCCGGCTTATGCTCAGAAAACTTCGATCAGTATTGCCAGCGGCATCAATTATGGCTCTATGCTGAGCGGTTATGCTATATGTGCTACCGGTAAGAGAATGATAAGTGATAAGTTTTACCTGGAGGGCGATATTGCCTTTGTTAGCAATACTGCTACAGAAAGAACCAGTTCTTCATCCTATCTACCCGGCCAGAAAACAGGCTACCAGGGTACTTATCAAGGTTCGGGGTACCAGGGTAATAATTATTCTGCCGGGGAAGGCACATCGTATAACCAGTATTATGCGAGTGTTGCGCCACCACCACCACCTCCTCCATCCTCTTCCTCACAGGGCGGCACAAGTACTGTGATGATGAGTGCACGCAATACGCGAGGCATGAGGATGTCTGGCGATAATAGTAATTCCAGCTACGACCCTAGTGACAAAGTACAGGAAGGTACTCCTGCCGCAGTAAGCCCAAGTGGCCCTGATGTAAGGGAAAGCAGCTATAACCTTTACTATGCACAGTTAAGTCCGTCTATAGGTTATCATATCAATAAGAGCTTTTCCATAGGGGTGGGCGGAGATTTTCAGCGTCTGCTTTTAGATGGTAAAACATTCACCAGTGTCGATAATTCCGGTGCATCAAAAGAAGTACCTTCTATGGATGTTGGTTTGATAGGCAAGGGTGAACTGTCCATCAATAAAAAAATAAAGGCCGGATTATGCTACAGGCAGGGCTTTAACAATATGATCAACGGAACCAACAAATATATAGATCGTACTTACCTGCAGGTTCAATTAAAATATATGATCTTTAAGAAATAGTGTGTTTTTTCAGTTGTTACAAGCGTTTTAATTAAATTGTGAAGAGTTTGAGCTGTGTGTCTCAAACTTTTCTTTTTTTATATTGCGTCCGGCCCAGGCCAGATCTGCAGAAAAACCGAGTGACGATGTTTGTAAATGCCATAGAAGAAGTAAGCCGTTTCACAAGAGCTATCCATACTATTTCAAGATCGTATTCCGGCCTTATAAGCCCCGGCTCTGCCACGCTTTTCTTTGTAAATAATGAAGGGGTTGCCATTACCTGCAAACATGTTGCGGAGCTGATACTGGCAGCAGACCAGGTAAATACCAACTATGCACATTTTAAAAATGAAAAAAACAGGCTTCCGCAGGATAACAATTATAAAAGGAATCTTTTATCGCTGGAGCTGAAGTATAAACTGAAAGCAGGGAATACGGTGCAGCTAAAAAACAATTTTATAGATTGTGTGGACCGTATCAACAACCTGGAATGTATCGCGCATCCCACGCTGGATATAGCTATCCTTAAATTTACCGGATTCAATAAGGTGCTCAATACTTCTTACGCGCGTTTTCTGAAAGACCCGACAAAAATAAAGCAAGGCCGTTCTCTTTGCCGTTTGGGATACCCTTTCCCGGAGTTTAACAATTTCAGGTATCATGAAACTGCTGATGATATAGAATGGACACCGGAGGGAAATAATAATTCCCCGTCTTTCCCTATTGATGGAATTGTGACACGCTTTGTAGGCGGAACAAACGAATACGGAGACCAGCAGATAACAGGTATAGAATTGAGCACACCGGGCCTGAGAGGACAAAGCGGCGGCCCTTTGTTTGACAGTGAGGGGCTGATCTATGGCATGCAATCTATAACGGGACACCTGCACCTGGGGTTTGATATACAAAACATGGAAATTGTACAGGACGGCAAGAAAACGAGTGTGTCTAATCATCCGTTTCTTCATGTGGGGCGTTGTGTGCATGTGGACAGGATAAAAGAATTCCTGACCCAGAACCACATCAAGTTCTATGAAGGCTAACTTTATTTAGCGCCTGCTTTCTTTATTTTGATTGTTGCTTCCTGCCCCATAGAATTATAGGCAACAATGTTGTATTGCTTATCACCGTCAATCAATAATATGTTAGCTGTGTTAGGTGGTTCGTTGCCTTCATTAATTGCAACTATGGTCAGCACATCTGTTGTTTTTGCAGAAAGGGATATGCGTAATTGCTTTTTTTCTTTTGTGAGGGTATAATGTTTAAGAATAGGAATGCCGTTATATAATACGGTGATGATATCGCCATCTATGTTTCCGCCATCCCATATTTCTGCTACTACTGTGTCGCTGTGCCATTCGTATACTTTGTCTACGCCGGTGGTTATTTCGTCGGGAGGGTTTGTGCTTTCCTGTTTGGGCGGCTGGTAATTATTATTTACAATGGGGCGTGATGCGGGCCGGGTTCTATAAATATTATCTGTGCTTGCCTTTTTTTACCGGTACTACTGTGTCTTTTTTATCATTGCTGGCAAACAATGCTTTTAGCGCATCATCGGCCATAAAGGTAATAGTGCCTGTGCCGCAATAGGTATTTGTTGCATCGCTGCTGGTAAGGGGGCCTGCAAGGGTATAAGCATTATTGCTATAGGCATATTTGAGTTGTGCACTTACCAGGCACATAATGGCGTTGCTTTCGAAACCATGATTGTAGACGATGGATGTTTCTTTTATTGATAAGGTTTTGGCTTTGCGGTCTATATTGCCAACTACGTCCGACTTTACATCTTTGATTTCATCCTGGTAGATGAGCGAATAACCTTTTATGGTGCCTGCTGAATCGGTAAAAACGAGTTTATAGGTAAATGATTCACCACCTTCTACCGCAATATAACCTTTCAGGGTAATGGGTTTGATTTGTGCTTTTGCTGCAAAAGAAATAATACAACACAAGATGAGTAATCCTTGTTTCATCGCACCCAAAATACTGGAAAAATCTTAAAGAAGATTAGATTAACTTGCAAAACATACTTATTTCATGCTCATGATATTGCAGGCAAATAAAATGGTGGGCTTGTGCCTGGTGAGCTGTTTCGTTTTGGCGAGTAATGCTTTCGGACAGCAATACCAGCTTTACAAAGATCCTGGCAAGCGCTTCGAGGTTTCGATACCTGAGACATGGACTTTTATGCCGAATTATAAAAAAACCATGTTCCTTGCCTACAGACCAGTCAATTATAAAGGAGAATCAAAAATTGAGAATGTAGCCTTGAGTGAAATAGATGATACGGACGCTCATGACCTGAACGCTGTTTATAATACTTCAAGGTTTAGCCTTAAACTAAGGGACAGCACGGCGGTGTTTATGGAAGAGGGCAAGCCTGCCAAAAGCAATTATTACTGGTATGCCAGTTCTCATACCCAGGCTAAAACAAAAGAGACGATCAGGAGCCTGAGCGTTATTTACTATGTAAAAAATAAGGCTTATGTGCTTCAATGCACCGCGTCGCCCGGCAGCTACGAGCATTATAAAACTATATTTCTGAAAATTGCAGCATCGCTGAAGTTTAAGTGAGCAGGATGATTTGTTAACTTCTCTTTTATATATTATTATCCCTTACATTTTAAGCGATTGTTAATGCACTTCTTTTTTTTGTAGCATAAAATATCATCATCTAAATTTGGTACTATTAAGGAATAATCTGCCGGGAAACTATTTAATAGCAAGAAAGTATCTTAAATTATTTATACATTTATAAAAAAGGAATCAGGGAGTAAAATGACTCAGAAAGAATTTAATCTGTTTTGTAAGGATGCTGAGAAGGACCTGATCTATTATTATGATACATCAGGAG
>CAIYVS010000801.1 GCA_903929655.1 uncultured Bacteroidota bacterium
GGTACAATAAAAAACAATAACAGCGGCTTTAGCCAAAATAATTTTAATGTGCCTTTAAAAATGAACAAGCTGTATTACTTAGCAATAAAATCAATTATAGAGCATTTACCCAATTCTATTGAGCAGATTAAAAGCCTGTAAGGAATTATGAAATGCCATTGCAATACCAAATAATCACCGATTGTTTATTTATGCTTGCTTGCGGTATCGCTATTGGATATATTGTAGGATTTCTCAAAGGAGGCCAATCTTGCATTAGTATATCCAACCCAAATGCCGATACTGAAAATAATAGCTGCAATCCCTAATAATGTTCCAAACATTTGAATATTATTAAACTTTTGCAGAAAGTTTACCTTAGGTTGATATATTACTCCCTTTAATTTAACTGTCTGAATACAGCTATCAATAAATTTTTCTGCATCCTTTTTCCTTCTATCTAATCCACGTCTTACTTGTTCATCACTTTCTCCAGATAAATGTTCATAAACAAAGCTGAATTTCCCTATGTATGCATATTCTGGTGAATCTTTACCAAATATATCTTGAATCCAAGATGCGGTTTGAAAAACCCAAATTGCATCTTTAAAATATTTAGTATCTAATAATTTATCCTTTTGATAGTTCAGACCCTTTAATGCCCTATTCTTATTCATAACTCAAACCTACTCCATCCCTCGCAGAAAGTCAATAATGAGAAAGTGGCTAATGCCCTTTGTTATTGCTAAGCCATAATGGCTCTTTTTCCCATTCATCACAGAATCCCATTGCATTGAAATCTATAATTTTAAATGATGTTATTAGGTTTATAAATCTTTCTTTAAATGTACTATTAGGGTTTATAATATTTAACATATAAACAAGCGCGCTTGCAAAATAAAACACTCTCGCATTTGATGTCTGCTTATTTTTCAACCAGGTGTTCTGAGGATTCTGCAACCTTAAGGGCCTTATTGACAAACTCCTGTTCCATAACCTGGAATGATGTGCGCAAACATTCCTTACATAGACCATTGTGTGCATCCATGACATAAATGTTGCATCATCCAACCCAAATTTATCTGCAATTTCTCTTTTTGTTTTCCCGGGTTTTAGCTGTTGATACATTAAAGACAAAGATCCAAATGATGTTATTTCCAATAACATCCAAGATGGTGGCAATGGGTTTGAATATTTGTACTTAAAGGCTTCTATGAACTTCTCATCACTTCTTTCATATTCTGAAGTTATTTTGGCTATTATTTCATCGTGTCCATTTTGATTTGGGAATATTGCTTTTTCTTCTGTCCAAAATGCCCCAAAATATCCAGATATTATATAAATCATATGGGCTCTTACCGCAACTTCTATTTTTTCCAGCTCTCCAAGAATTAATCTTCTTAATTCTTTGTCAAAGCAATATAATTTAAATGCAGTATCAAAGCTTGCCCCTTTTTTAAAGACGTGAGTTTCCTTATCCGCCAATAATGGATACCAATAACCACTAAGCCTATAATAGCTTATTTTTTCTAATAGATGAAGTGCCCTATTTTCATCTTCAATAATTAGCCCCCTGCTTTTTAAGAGGTTTAATTGTTCTTCATGAGTAAGAAATGACTTTTTATAGGGAACTTTATCTTCCATGGCTTAAAAAGAAAAAGCACACCCTGAGCGCGCTGTTCAACGGGAAGCGGGGTGTGCATGTTAATGTAAAGATAAATATCCTTTTTAATTTTGCAATAATATAAAATATAGATATTTTCTATTCATCTCTTAATCCCTTTACTATCAACTGTTTCGGGTAATGTTAATGTTTCGAAATGGTTTAAAAAATACGTCAAATCAGGTCATTTTTTATTTGTTTTAAACAATAAACAAATAGCATATACCTTTGGGGGCATTCTCCCTACTTCTGGACTTAGCTATCATTTCGCCCTCATATGCCGGGCAGCCCTGTTAAAAAGCGATACCACCAGGCATCCCGTAGGTCAAAAATGTGAATATCTTTCTCCCCCATTCCCCTCTCAAAATCTTACCTTTACAGCAAAATTCAAGCACTTGCTTTGCTAAGCTTTTTGTCAAAGCATGTTGATTTTTTAAAGTTCATTGACACCCGTTTCGCTTTAGTGGATACAGACCCTATCATCGGAAAATCTTGTGGAAAACAATGCATACATATTTCAAAATTCACATAACACTAATCTCTGCGTCTTAGCGTCTTTGCGGTTAAATTTCGGAAACAGAAAGGAAAAATCCGGAACTTTTCTCATGAACGCCACTGAAGAATAAAATGATCTGAATAAAAATCTTCCATATACTCTTGGCATTATGGATAAAAAAAGTTGATTTCCCCACCTTTCAGCCTCCTGTTCCTTCATCATCAATCCTTAAAATGTGGACAATTCCAGCCCATATTTTTTCCTCCCTAAAAGGATAAACACAAAAATAAAATATTGAAAATCAATATTTTACAAACAAAACAGGAACAATCAATGGA
>CAIYVS010000802.1 GCA_903929655.1 uncultured Bacteroidota bacterium
ACCCTTATTTAATTTCCCCCGATAAATCTCCCTACCAATAATATCATAAATCATTATTGTTTCCTCTGCCTGAGAGGAACTTAGATTGAGATGCTCCGAAACGGGATTGGGAGAGATATTAACTGGACTTTTTGAGCGGTTGATATTGCTTACTGCGTTAGGCGCCATTATTTCAGCAACATAACTATACCCCGAAGTATTTGTAAAATCGCCTCCTGCATATAAATTGCCCGAACCATTGACGTACAAAGCATCTATCCAGCTATTGGCATTCAAAGCATTTGTACCTGTTCCCACTTCAGTCCACGATGTTCCGTCCCATTTCGCCACATACTTGTAACCATTAGCATCTACAAAATCTCCTGCAGCATATACATTACCATAAACATCCGTAGTAATAGTTGTTATCGGACTATCTGCGCCCAAAGAATTAGTTCCGCCAAGCTCAGTCCAGGTCGTACCATCCCATTTTGCCACATATCTTTTTCCGCTGCTGTTAGAAAAATAGCCGCCTGCATAAATATTTCCTGAAGGATCTTTTGCTATTTGGCTATTTGGCTTATTGAGTAATTTGTATTGATTGCGTTTGAACCAGAACCAAGTTCTACCCAACTTGTGCCATCCCATTTAGCTACATAGGTTTTGCCATTGGTATTCATGAAATCACCGGCTGCATAAATATTGCCTGATGCATCTGCGAGAATTGACCATATAGCATTATTGGCATTTAGCCTGTTAGCACCGGTACCAAGTTCAGCCCATGATGTACCATTCCATATAGCCACGTACTCACCGCCACTTTGATTTGTAAAATAACCTGCAGCATATAAATTGCCTGAACCATCCCTCGCCATTGTCAATATAACTCCATTGGCATTAAGAGCATTCGTTCCTGTTCCTAATTCACTCCAGCTTGTTCCATTCCACTTTGCAACGTATTTGTTAAAATTTGCATCTTGAAATGCACCTCCTGCATATACATTACCAGATGAATCAGTTATTATGGACCACATATAGTTATTGGCATTCAGGGCATTACCCTCCCGTTCCCAGCTCATTCCAACTTGTTCCATTCCATTTTGCCACATACCAATAACCATTCGGAAAAGTAGTACCATTCGTAAATGCACCACAAGCATATATGTTACCAGCATTGTCACCCGCTATAGCACTTATTGGTGCATTTGCCTTTAAGGCATTTGAGCCTGTACCAAGTTCCGACCAACTTTGCGCAAATGTTCTAAATGGGAGGAAGGAAAATAAAATAAGGGCAGTCAAAACAAAAAACGAAACCAGAGTACATGTGGCTTTTTTCATCTTGTGTAATTTTATATAAAGATATAACATATTAAATACAAAAGCCGGTGCGTTTGCCCCGGCTTTGTGCATATGAAAAGTATCTTACTACTGCATGCTCTTAGCATCATCCAAAAACTGCTTCAATCCTAAATCTGTAAGCGGATGTTTCAGCAATCCAAGAATAGAGCTAAGCGGGCAAGTACAAATATCAGCGCCTGCTTCTGCACAACGAACAATGTGTAAAGGGCTGCGGATAGATGCAGCAAGCACCTCTGTCATAAAGCCCTGTGCATTGTATATGCTTACTATCTGCTCTATCACCTGCACACCATCCCATGAGCTATCGTCTATACGACCGATGAAAGGCGATACATAAGTTGCACCTGCCTTGGCAGCCAGTATTGCCTGCCCTGCAGAGAATACCAAAGTGCAGTTTGTGGGAATGCCATTATCGGAAAACCATTTGATAGCCTTGATGCCGTCTTTTATCATAGGCACCTTCACCACAATATTTTTATGTATAGCTGCCAGCTTTTTGCCTTCTTCCACAATTCCGGCAAACTCAGTTCCGAAAACTTCGGCGCTTACCGGGCCATCCACCATTTCGCAAATGGTTTTGTAATGCTGCATAATAGCATCATGGCCTTTAATGCCTTCTTTTGCCATTAAGGAAGGATTCGTTGTCACGCCGTCTAGTATCCCAAGATCATTTGCCTCTTTAATTTGCGCAAGATTAGCTGTATCAATGAAGAATTTCATAATTATTGCAGATTGTAAATTGTTTATTGAAGATTATTTTTCGACACAAAGTTAGTTAAATCTTTACCCTAAGCCAGAATGGAAAACGGATTGTAGAAAGAATGGGGATAACCAAATCATATCAACACAAATCATACTACACAGGCCATAAATAAAAAAACTGGCAAGTTACTTACATCGCACCGCTACAACCGCCCGCCCTTGCTACATTCCTGTCCTGGGGGATTCAGCAGGAGCTGGCCGTATAAGACTTGCCAGGGCGGCAAAGATAGTATTTCAAATTCCAAATAACAAATTCCAAATCCCAATTTTCTAATCCCACTATAATCGGGTACAATTCAAATTTTCGCATACACAAAAACAATATTTTATAGCAACATGTATGTAGAGACGGGATGCATCCCGTCTCTACGCAACACTTACCACAACACATTGTCCTGCTATTACAGCGAAAATTTGAATTGCACCCACTATAATCAAACATCATAAATCACAAATAGCTTACATTTGATATATGCAAAACAACCAGGAACTGCGTTATGCAGTGCTCATAGATGCTGATAATGTACCCTACGCCAAGGTAAAAGAAATGATGGAGGAGATAGCCAAATATGGCACACCCACTTTTAAGCGCATTTACGGCGACTGGACTAAACCTACGGTATCGGGCTGGAAATCTGTTTTGTTGGAAAATGCCATCACACCTATTCAGCAATACAGCTATACAAGCGGCAAAAACGCCACCGACTCTGCCATGATAATAGATGCTATGGATATTTTATATACTGGCAGGGTAGATGGTTTTTGCATCATATCCAGCGACAGCGATTTTACCCGCCTTGCCCTGCGCCTGCGCGAAGCAGGCATGAAGGTAATAGGCATGGGCCAGAAAAAAACGCCCTCTCCTTTTATTGCAGCATGTGACAAATTTATTTACATAGAGATATTAAAACAGGACGCAGCAGAAACCATAAAAGAAGAAAGCAAAAAAGAAGAAGAGCATGTAGTTGATGAATCTATTAAGAAAATAGACAAGGCCGTTATTAATCTTATCAGCATCTCTATTACAGATCTTGCAGATGAATCAGGATGGGCTTTCCTGGGCGACCTCGGCAACCTGATGCTGAAAAAACAACCCGATTTTGATGCACGCAATTATGGCTTTAAAAAACTGGCCCAAATGCTAAAAAGCATTGGCAATTTTGAAATAGACGAACGCCAGGACAAGGGGAATATAAAGCATGTTTATATTAGAATAAAGCAAGCTAAGCAGGAGCCAAACAATAAAAAGAAGGCAGCAAAGAAGAATACATGACATTTTTGCACTATAAACCATAAGCCTCTAATCCTCAATATTCTATTTTATAAATTTAATTTAACTATTTCAGCCAATAGCATATCAGCTAAAACGCCTACCTTCGCGCCGTATTTAAAAAATATTCTTATTATGAATTGGAATCCTACAGGAATGATGGAGGAACTCATTTCCACCTCGCAAAAATTGGTTAAAGGGTACCAGGTATTAGAGAGCATAGACGAAGTGGATGTTGCCATTACCCCCAAAGACCTGGTTTGGCAGCAGGACTATGTAAAAATGTACCATTACAAACGCAGCACACCGGCAAAATGCGCTACGCCTGTATTGGTTTCATTTGCCATGCTCAACCGCCAGGACGTTCTGGATCTGCAGCAAGACCGCAGCCTGATGAAAAAACTGATTGATGAAGGCCTGGATATCTATATCATGGACTGGGGCTACCCTACTATTAAAGACCGCTATGTAAGTATGGAAGACTATATAGATGGTTATATGAATGATGCAGTGGATTACATACGCAAAAAACACAAAGTAGATAAGATACACAAAATGGGTATTTGCCAGGCAGGTACTTATTCTATGATATATGCAGCGCTCTATCCTGAAAAACTAAAATCATTAACCACATTTGTAGCTCCATTTGATTTCAATATCAATAATTGTATGTTGTATACCTGGACAAAGTATATAGATGTGGATGCAATGGTGGATAGCCTGGGTGTAATACCTGGAGATATGCTGGATAGCTCCTTCGGCATGCTGAAACCAAGTATGAATATCAGCAAATACCTTGGCATCATCGACTCATTGGATGACAAAGATAAAATGATGAACTTCCTCCGTATGGAAAAATGGAAAGCGGACCTTCCGGCTATTACGGGCGAGATGTATCGTAAATATATCAAAGACCTTTTCCGCGATAATAAACTGATAAAGGGCCAACTGGAACTGGGCGGCCGCATAGTAAATCTGAAAAAAATGACGGTACCTTACCTGAATGTATATGCTACCGACGACAATATCATTCCCAATGCAAGTACTTTACCGGTAATGGATGCGATAGGCTCTAAAGACAAACAGGAATATGCTTTCCCCGGCGGACATATTGGTGTGTTTGTAGGCAGCAGGTCGCAGAAAGAATTAGGTCCTGCAGTTGCAAAATGGGTAGTTGAAAGGTGTTGATAAAACTTTAAAATATTAAAGCAAATTTACGAAAAGAGTGTACTGTATCCGGTACGCTCTTTTTTATCTCTGCAAACTCACATTTTTCCTTTGCTGTCTGCTATTTTCAATGGGGTATCCGCTGTGTAAAATTCAATACCGAAAAGATTTACCAGTACATTGCTGTATTCCAGATCGGTTTCAGTTGACGTAGTAAAAGAACTCGTTTCTCCTGCC
>CAIYVS010000803.1 GCA_903929655.1 uncultured Bacteroidota bacterium
GGTAGCACCTTTGGGACCTAATGTGGATGGCTTTGAAACTGATTTGCAAAACTTTTTAGGAACCAATATGCACGTTGCTGCGCTCAGTTCAGGAACGGCTGCTGTGCATTTAGGGTTAATATTATTGGGTGTACAGGCCGGTGATGAAGTGATCTGCCAGAGTATGACCTTTTCGGCATCTGCTAATCCTATTGCTTATTTAGGGGCTAAACCGGTCTTTATTGATAGTGAGGACGACACATGGAATATGTCCCCCGGATACCTGGAAGAAGCCATTGTAGACCGATTAGCAAAGGGTAAAAAGCCAAAGGCTATAATTCCGGTTCACCTGTATGGCATGCCTGCAAAAATGGAGGAGATCATGGCTATTGCTGATAAATATGCAATACCCGTACTTGAAGACGCTGCCGAAGCACTGGGATCTTCTATAGATGGCAGAATGTGTGGCACCTTTGGTGAAATGGCTGTGCTTTCCTTCAATGGAAATAAGATCATCACAACATCGGGTGGGGGAGCATTAGCTTCTCATAAAAAGGAATTTGCGGACAAAGCACGTTTTCTGGCTACCCAGGCCCGGGACCCTGCCCCACATTATCAACATTCGCATATTGGCTACAATTACCGGATGAGCAATATTTGTGCTGGTATAGGCCGCGGACAAATGATAGTATTGCCCGAGCGTATTAAACAGAGAAGAGGTATCTATGATCAATATGTTCAGAAATTATCAAGCTATCCGGGTATAAGTTTTGTACATGAGCCTCAAGGGTATTTTAGTAATCGTTGGTTAACAACAGTTCTTATTGACCCTGAAAAAACAGGAGGA
Organism: uncultured Bacteroidota bacterium; assembly: GCA_903929655.1. Classification (GTDB taxonomy): domain Bacteria; phylum Bacteroidota; class Bacteroidia; order Chitinophagales; family Chitinophagaceae; genus JABDGU01. The sequence goes on from CAIYVS010000803.1 coordinate 827, forward strand.
ATTACCAGGGAAACACTTCGTCTTGAGCTCGAGAAAGACAATATAGAGTCTCGTCCCTTGTGGAAGCCCATGCACATGCAGCCCGTTTTTGAAAACTGTTCGTTTTATGGTGATGGCACCGCGGCTAAACTTTTTGAACAAGGTCTGTGCCTCCCTTCGGGATCAAACCTTACAGATGCTGATTTGGAAAGGGTGTTTAGCGTAATACAGAGCGTTTTTTAAGTCTGTCATTCGTATATTGAACCCTTGTCAAAAACATAAGTGCCTGGTATATTAAAACGTAAATTGGTTAACCGGATTTACGAAATTTATTCCGATGTAGTTTTTTATAAGATGTTCTAAGCTTTATTCAAGATCATTTAATAAAATGTCAAGGAGGCCACCCCAAATAACTGGGGTGGCCTCCTTGTTTTAAATACCTCAGATTTTATCAACAATACTTTTTTAGAGACTCATCAGGACAACACTTTTGAAGTAGGTATGTTTAATGATGCAAGTGTCGTTTGGAAAGAATTTAATTCGCGTTGCATCATCTCCCTGTATTGAGCCGTTTCTCTCTTCAAACAAGGGACAATGCTTTTATAATAGTTAATACCTTCTGTCAGATTTGTTTTAAAAGTTTGCAGGTACCGGTTTTGTTTAATGTTCATGTCTTCTATACTGCTTTCAATCGCTTTTTTCAGGTAATCTACATACAATTGCAATTCATTCAGAAACATGTTCTTTCTATACTGTGCATTGAGGAGGTTTATCCTGCCATAGATATGACTGATCATCTGGCTCAATGTAAAAATGCCTGAAAAATAAGCCAGGTTAGGCCCCGGGCAAATAGTAACTGCAGACATGTTGTGAGATAATGGGATATGGTCTTTTATAAATACAGATGAACTTAAACCTTCGCAAAGGCAATCTTTTTCTGTTATTTTATTCAACTCAGAATTATATATTTCAACTGGAAGATCTTTTTCTTTTAACTGGCGGATTTTCAAGTCCTGGTATTGACGGGAGGCTGTACAAATAGGTGTTGAGGTAAACTCTGTATCGGATGCCAGGAATTTTTTGTAACAGGGGCTACCTGGCCTTTCTTTGTTCACGCGTTCCTTTCTTTGCTGCTCAGAAGTGCTTTTTTTGAAATTATGAAAAGGGATACCTAATGGAGAAGCATAGCTTAGGTAATAATCTTCTTTTTGTGCAACAGCTAATTGCTGTAATGTATGATCCTCAACATTTGTTGCTTCAGGAACCAGCAGAAACGGGCTGCCCCAGCCGGTTCCGTCAACTTCATAATGTTCCATTAAAAACTGGTCCTCGTTCACAGTACCTATCCCACCCTGAACCGTTATTCTCATCGCTGGGCATTTGAGGAATTGATTGTTGCCCTTTGCTGAATTGGCGGCATTGCATATGCCGAACAACTCTTCACTCAATTCTCTCTTTTTATTTTTGAATTCCTCCAATATTGGCCCAAGTAAAATGCCGTCAGTCGCAAAGGCATGTCCGCCACAATTCAGACCCGATTCAATCCTGAATTCTGATATCCAGATTCCTTTTTTAGCCAATATTTTACCCTGAATAATTGCAGAACGGAAATCGCTCACTTTTAAAATTATTTTTTTGTTCAGCTCACCATTGATATCCGGAAAGAAGTCGGCAAAATTCTCTATATAATTATATAACCTGGGATTGTATCCTGCAGAAAAAACTACTGAGGAGTGTAAACTGCTTTTTGCAAATCCCCTGAATGCAGATAATGCATCAGAAAACTCAACCGGTAACGGATTACCATCGCTCGAATAGCTGAGATTGTCAACCTTCGACATGATATTTACATCAATTGAGCCCGCAACAATACTATCTCTAAGTTGTTTTTGTAAAGATTTTTTCTCAAGTCCTGGCTCCAACTCACACATTTGATTGTAAAGATTTCGCGTTTCAGAACCATTCGGTAGCATTTCGAAATATTTTACAATTTCGTTTCCTTCTTCAAATGTTTGATTCCTGATTTCATTGATCTGCCTGTTTACAATTCTGCCGAGAAGATTCAGGTAAGCAGTTATACGCCTTGCCCGGTAATCTTCATCCTTAACCGTGATGGGTATATACTCCTCAAACACCTGGCTTGAGTGGTATTCTCTCATTTTTTCAATCAGTTCGTCTTCTATAATAGATACCACAGAAGAAATGCCAAAGCGCGCCACTTTTAAAGGTGTATCGACTGAATAACTAAGTCCTAGTACTGGTATATGGAAAGTATGCTCTGTTGATGTATTCATTACGTATTGTTGGTAAAATTCAAAACACACAAATGTCCTTTTATTTCTCTTAATATATCATGATAAGAATCAGTCATAAAAAAGACAAAAAGGTCTTATTGTATGATTTAAATCATGTTTTTTGAAAGAGTTGTTGACCAATTTTGTCTTTGAAATAAATAATAACCAGATAAGTATCTAAAATATAGCAAATCATGAATAAGAAACATTTTATTGCGCTGCTAGCTTTCATAATGATTTTAATCTACAGTTGCAGTTCAAATCCACAACAATCCGCCAACCAGGTTCCGGCAAGCACGCAAAGTACTGCTGCAGATGATGCTAAAGGAGAGGGTAAGTTTAAGAATGTGGAATTAACACATCCTTTAGATCAGCAAATGGTTGCCAAAGGGAAGGCGATATATGATGTAAAATGCAATGCATGTCATAAGCTTACATCAGAAAAACTGGTTGGACCGGGATGGAAAGGCGTAACAGATAGAAGGAAACCAGAGTGGATCATGAATTTCGCCACTAACACGGATGAAATGCTGGATAAAGATGCCAATGCAAAAGCATTGCTGGAGGTATGTATGGTTCGTATGCCCAATCAGCATCTGAGTGATGAAGAAGTGCGTTGGGTTCTGGAATTTATGCGCAATAATGATGGCAAAAACTAATTTTTATCCACTATAAAATAAATAATATGAAAAAGATCATTTCAATGCTTTGTTCCGTGGTCGCATTAGCTTCTATGCAAAGTTGTAAAATGAAAGACACCCAGTCTGTTGTACAGGGAGATGCGGCATCAAAAGCATATGTTGCACCTGGCAAGTACGATGAATTTTACAACTTTGTTTCGGGGGGATTCAGTGGCCAGGTCACCGTTTACGGCTTACCCTCTGGCCGCTTATTAAAGGTCATTCCTGTGTTCTCGGTCTTCCCGGAGAATGGATATGGTTATAGCGAGGAAACTAAAGCCATGCTCAATACAACGAATGGCGCTATCCCCTGGGATGATCAGCACCACCTTGAACTTTCCCAGACAAACGGAGAACAAGATGGCCGCTGGCTTTTTGCAAATGCGAATAACACTCCCCGTGTTGCAAGAATTGACCTGACCACATTCAAAACAATGGAGATCATACAAATACCCAATAGTGCAGGTAATCACTCTTCTCCATTTATTACAGAAAACACAGAGTATGTAGTTGCAGGAACAAGGTTCTCTGTTCCTCTGGGAGATGCCGACGTGCCTATCAGTTCTTTCAAACAGAATTTTAAAAGCACAGCATCTTTTATTAGTGTAGATAAAACTACAGGTCATATGAATATCGCTTTCCAGGTAGTATTGCCGGGTATGAATCTTGATCTGAGTCATGCCGGGAAAGGCCCTTCTCACGACTGGTTCTTTTTCTCAACCTATAATACAGAGCAGGCTTATACCTTACTAGAAGTAAATGCGTCTCAAAAAGATAAAGATTTTATTGTGGCAGTGAATTGGAAAAAAGCAGAAGAATATGCTAAGGCTGGTAAAGGACATAAAGTAGCCGTAGATTATGCACACAATATTTACGATGAAGACAAACAAATGGCAACATCTACAATTGAAAAAGAAGTGCTGTTGCTTGATCCAAAGGACTGTCCGGATATGGTATTTATGGTGCCTTGTCCTAAGTCTCCACATGGTTGTGACGTAGATCCGACCGGAGAATACTTTGTAGGCAGCGGTAAACTTGCAGCTTTGATTCCTGTTTTTTCTTTTACAAAATTCACAAAAGCTATTGCTGATAAGCAATTTGAAGGTGATTATTATGGTATCCCGGTTATTAAGTATGATGCCGCATTGCATGGCGAAGTAAAGAAACCCGGCCTTGGACCTTTACATACAGAATTTGACGGGAAAGGAAATGCCTACACTACTATGTTCTTATCATCAGAAGTAGTGAAATGGAGGTTAAGTGATCTGCAGGTATTAGACAGAGTGCCCACCTTTTATTCACCTGGCCATTTAATGGTACCTGGTGGCGATACTAGAAAACCATGGGGTAAATACTTAGTAGCATATAATAAGATTACAAAAGACCGCTATTTGCCTACAGGCCCTGAATTGTGCCAATCTGCTCAACTTTTTGATATATCAGGAGATAAAATGCAATTAATACTGGATTTTCCAACAATTGGCGAACCACATTATGGCCAGGCTTGCCCTGCAAGTCTCATCAAGGATAAATCGGTGAAATTTTATGATATAAATAAGAACCACAACGAATTTGTAAGTATGGGTGAAAAAAAGACCAATGTGGTTCGCAAAGGAAACAGAGTTGATGTGTGGATGACAGCTATCCGATCTCACCTGGTACCTGATAATATTGAAGGTGTATTTGTTGGCGATGAAGTGTACTTTCATGTTACCAATTTGGAACAGGATTGGGATATTCCACACGGATTTGCTATAAAGAATTCTACAGCAGCAGATCTGCTGATTATGCCAGGGGAAACACTTACTATGAAATTTGAGCCACAAAAGCAAGGTATTTATCCTTTCTATTGTACAGATTTCTGTTCAGCGCTTCACCAGGAAATGTCAGGATATCTGCGTGTTTCTCCTAAGGGAGCTAATACACCCTTAAAGTTTGGTTCAGGTAATCCGGATGCGGTTGCAAGCACTGAGGAGAGTAAATAATTGATCATAATGGTAGTGCTATATAATTCAGTAGCACTACCATTTTTATTTAATAGCGATGAAAAAATTAACACTGGCAGGAAGAGTAAGCATAGCTGTTGTTGTCCTTTTTTTAGCAACACTCTGGTATATGCCTATGTGGCAAATAGATCTTAGGGCACCCCAATATCCTGGTGGTTTGAGTATGAAAATTTGGATTAATGACATAAAAGGTGATGTGGACATTATAAACGGACTGAACCACTACATTGGGATGAAAACAATACATAAAAAGGATTTTGCTGAATTTGTTTTTTTGCCCACAACTATGCTCGTGTTTATGGCACTTGGTATTGTAGTATTTATATTGAACAGGAAGCTGGTTTATTATTTATGGACAGGTTTATTCATGCTGATAGCTTTATTCTCTTTTTATGATTTTTATAAATGGGAATATAATTACGGACATAATCTTGATCCGCATGCACCAATACAAGTACCCGGCATGTCTTATCAACCGCCTTTATTTGGGTATAAAAAAATGTTGAATTTCGAAGCCCTTTCTCAACCGGACATTGCTGGTTGGTTTTATATAGCTGCAGGGATTATATTAGTAGGTATTAGTATTTATGAATATAAAAAAATGGTGAAGAAATGAAAAATACAGGATTAATGATGCTTCTGTTTTGCCTTTTCTTGTTTCAATCATGCAAGCGCTGTTTCGAACCGATTGACTACGGAAAAGAGGCCTGTGCTCATTGCAAAATGACCATTGTGGATAAACGATATGCTGCGGAAATGGTTGACGAAAAATGTAAAGTTTTTAAGTTTGATGATATTGCCTGTATGAAACAATATTTACAGGAGCATAATTTGAAAGTTTCTGATTATATGTTTTTGGTAGCAAATTATAATGAGCCAGGTGGAGACTTCCTCGATGCACAGAAAGCTGTGATTTTACATAATGGTTTTTTTAAAACCCCAATGAATGGACAGTGTGGAGCATTTATTTCAGAAAAAGATGCACTACCCTTAAAAGATAGTTTGAAAGCTGAATTTATTAGTTGGGACAAAGTGCAATAAAACATGAAAACGTTTCTTATTTATTCGTCCTTCCTGGTTCTTGCATCTTATTATTGTTGCACGGGCAGTCTTGCCGCCTGTATCACAGTAAGCCCTTCATCTAATAGCATCCAATTATCTGTAAACAAAGCATCTGTTGGAGATACCATATATATACAAAAAGGATTTTATAGGGAGCATGATATTGAAATAAAAAAGAAACTTACATTAATAGGCATCGATCGCCCGGTGATAGATGGAGAGAATAAATACCAGGGGTTTATTATCAGCGCCGACCATGTTAGCCTTACTGGTTTGCAGATACAGAATATCGGCACTTCCAGCATGAATGATCTTGCGGGTATAAAGATCCTGAATGCCTCTTATGTAACAGTGAATAACAACCGGTTGATTAACAATACTTATGGTGTTTATTTTCAAAATGCAACACATTGCTATGTATCAGGCAATATCATCCATGCCAGTGCAACTGATGAATTGAATAGCGGCAATGGGATACATGGATGGAAATCGAACAATTTATTAATAAAAGATAATATCATATCCGGGCATAGGGATGGGATCTATTTTGAATTTGTTACTGCATCTCATATAATTCATAACAGGTCTTTTAATAATGTGCGGTATGGATTACATTTTATGTTCTCGCATAATGATACATATTCTGATAACACTTTTAGCGATAATGGAGCAGGCGTTGCAGTCATGTACTCTCATGGTGTGGTTATGCTGGGCAATACTTTTACTCATAACTGGGGAGATGCGGCGTATGCCATTCTGCTAAAGGAAATTACAGATAGCAGGATAGAGAATAATATTTTTATCAAAAATACAGTGGGGCTTTATATGGAGGGTACTACAAGGATACAGGTCAGGCACAATGTTTTCCAGGACAATGGATGGGCCATGCGTATCCAGGCTAGTTGTGGACAATGTGTTTTTGAAGAGAATAATTTTTTAGGAAATTCTTTCGATGTTGCAACAAACGGTACCATGGTAATGAATACCTTTAATAGGAATTACTGGGATAAATACGATGGTTATGACCTCGACAGGAATGGCAAAGGGGATGTGCCTTATTATCCTGTAAGCGTATATGCTGTTATAACTGAAAAAATACCTACAGCAATGATCCTGTACAGAAGTTTTCTTACAAATATTATGGACGAGGTTGAAAAAGTGATGCCAAGTA